>JAOMAI010000009.1 GCA_028344155.1 Candidatus Nitrosopelagicus sp. | reverse complement strand
TTATTCTGCAAGTAATGATTTTGGATTTTTAAAAAGTAAAAAATCAATAGGACATGAAGTTGCAGCATCTATAATATTTTCTGCAATGAAAAATAATGATAATGTTGGACTTGGAATATTTACTGATAAACTTGAACAATTTGTTCCTGCAAGAAAAGGCCGTAAACATAGTTTATCATTACTTCGAACATTACTTGCGTACAAACCAAAAAGTTCACAAACTAACATTGAATCTTCATTGTCGCAATTACATCACATTCTAGGACAACAGAGTGTAATATTCATAATTTCAGATTACATCTCTCCAAACTTTTTACGTCCATTAAAATTTCTTAAAAATCGTCATGATGTAATTTTAGTAAATCTCTCTGACATACGTGAATCTGAGTTACCAGACATTGGATATACAATGTTAGAAGATATTGAATCTGGAGAACAATTACTGGTTAACACATCCGATAAATCATTTAGAGATGCATTTACAAAAAATTCTCAAGATAACCATGAAAAAATAAAAAATGATATTACAAAATTAAAGGTAGAAATGGTTAATGTTTCAGAACAGGTTCCTTTTGATACTGCATTAAGACAATTCTTTAATCAAAGGATGAGGCGATAAATATGGATTATGAATTTGGTTATTGGTATGTTTTACTTGCTCTTTTGATATTACCTGGTTTTTTTTATTTATACAGATTTTACACAAAGACAAAGAAATCAAATTCATTAAAATTTAGTAATTTACAGCTTGTAAAAAATTCTGTTTCATCGCAATCTCAATTAAGAAAACATCTTCCGTTTATACTGATACTTGTTGCCGTGGGCTTGATCATAATTGGTCTTGCAGATCCGAGAATACCTCTTGAAAATATACAAGAAGGAGTAAATGTTGTTCTCGTTCTTGATGGTTCTGGCAGTATGGCTGCAACAGATTACCCTCCTACTAGATTAGAATCTGCAAAAGATGCAGCTGAGATTCTAATATCCAATCTTGAACCAAATGATCATACTGGAATAATTTTATTTGAATCTGGTGCTACCACCGTTTCATACCTAACTCCATTCAAAGACAAAACCATTGATGATTTACAGTCAATTAGACAAAGAGATGGCGCAACTGCAATTGGAGATGGTCTTGTATTGGGTGTGGATATGGCAAATTCCATACCTAACAAAAAGAAAGTGGTTATTTTACTAAGTGACGGTGATCATAATGCTGGTGTAGTTACTCCAAATGAAGCAGTACAATATGCGTTACAGAAAAAAATTCAAATTCACACAATAGGTATGGGTTCAGATGAACCTGTACTACTTGGAACTAACATTTATGGAAATCCTCTTTATGCAGAATTAAATGAAGAGGAGTTGATTGCTATTGCAACTGCAGCGAATGGAAAGTATTACAAATCTGTTGATAATAATAGTCTGAATGAAATTTTCGAAGAAATTTCTGATGAAATTGACAGGGAGTTGGAGCAGGTAAGTATCAAAGATTGGTTTTTCATTGCGGCAGTTGTTGTTCTAGCTGCTAATATTTACATTGTATACGGCAAATATAGAATAGTGATTTAATTTTGAGAAAAATTTCTGGTACTTTCATATTACTTCTAGGAATAATGCCGCTTTTTGCATTATCCGCATTTGGAGGTGGGGGTTTTGGGTCTGCAATCAGTTTTGAGGTATTAAAATCTGATTCTGGATTTATAATACAACAATTGGATGAAACTGGGAATACTGTTTTCTTACAACATGTTTTAACAAATGATTCTGGTACTCCTGTGAATGTTTCAGTTTCTAGTTTTCAAAGTGTTGAATTTCAAAAAGTAGATGAAACGTGCAAGCCTATAACATTATTTACAAATCATATCTTGGTAATCCCATATTCTCCGGTTCAAATTTCTGATTTGGGACGATATGTAATGCTTCCTGCATTAGTTGAATTTGAACATCCTGAAACTTTTGAACCAATTGAAATCTATTTTGAAAAATACAATCTTTTACTTGATGATGGAGTAAATGCGGGATTCACGAATGCTGTTGATTTTTCATGTGATGATGTTTACGCTGAAATGAATCCTCGATATGAACATGCATTTGATGATAATTTAGGAATGCAGGATTCTGGTTCATCTTCTTCACAAGGTGGTGGACAAGGAAATCAACAACAAGGTGGTGAACAAGGAAATCAACAACAAGGTGGTGAACAAGAAAATAATTCCCAAAATGGTCCACAATCAGGCACAAATTTAACTCCACAAGAACAAGAACTTCTCCAACAGGCTGAAGAATTACTTAGTGAATATGAAATGGCAGCTGAATTACAAAATGCACCTGTTAACCCTACAGAACGCCCATACTTGGTAGAGCAAAATACTGAACAATTTCGAGATGAAATTAGAGAACAAATGCAAATGCAAGAACAACTAATGCAGCAATTACAGCAAAATTCTGACTTTCAAAATTTTGATGAACAATTATCAAATGAAGGTTTGACACAACAATCTCCATCACTTTCTATGTCTGATGATGAGACCTTGTTATCGGTTCCATATGAAAATGATGATATGTCTGCTGCAATATCTGCAGAATTTCAAAATGGACAAATAACAAATGTCTTACTAGAACGTCCATCTGATGAAATAGAATCTAATCTCTTATGGATAATTCCTTTGATAATCGGAGTTATTGCGGTTGCAGTATTCATATCAATGAAACTTCCAAAAAAGAAATCAATCATACAAACTCCTATGATAGTAAAAAATGATAATTATACTATCAGCTATGTTGATCTAACCCGTGAAATGCTAACTGAGGCTCAACAAATGTATGATGAGGATCTTTTCAAAGATGCACATGAAAAACTATCTCAATCAATTCGATTCTATTATTCCAATAGATTTTCTACCGGAACAGAAATCACAAACATGGATGCATTACAATTGTTAAGAAAAGAGAATATTCCTGAATTCGATTCTATACTTGACTATCTTGGTATGTGTGAAATGATTGAATTTGCAAAAAATCCTACGGAAAGAAAAAGATTCTTCTCTGCGATAGAAAGATTTTCACAAATTATTGAATAGTTTCAAAAATTTTGATTAGATTTCTTTAATGAGCGTCTTGATATTTGCCACATTTTCGGGAGTAAGTTCAATTTCTTTGTGTTCTGCTTTAACATGTTCTTCGATTTTTACCATCAATTCATTTTCTGTTGGTGCGCTTGCAGACCATTCACAATCTTTTCCTGCATCGTGGCAGCTGATACTTTTTGTCATATTCGCTCAATGTTATTAAGAAACATAAAAATTTTAAAAAAAAGTTATTAACTTTTTACACATTTATTAATAATATTCTATGGTTATAGAATATGACGACAATGATTCAAGTAAATCTTGAAACTGAAAATGTTGACAACGCCGAAGCATGGGTAAATGAAATTGCCAATGTCTATGCAGATATGGAACTATCTGACATAAGCATATCTGGAAATAAGATTTCATTTAAAGCCGGTCTTTCTGGAATGGATGATACCACTTCTGATGATATCAGACTAAAGATTGACGAGTATGCTACCATGTCTGACACACAACTCAAAAACATTTCATGCTGATAACCCAAAATTCTTATTTTTTTTATCTCATTCAATGAATATTTTCAATTCAGAATGAACTATTACTTTTAATCAAATCTAAAGAATGATATTCAAAACTTTATCTGAATGTGCAAGCAGTAATGTAAATCCAACAACTGCAACAATTTGTTTTCCTACCATTTTAATTGCAAACATCCATGACATTTCACGAATAACGGTTAAGAATGTCACAATGCATGGAAGTAATGTTCCTGCTAGATAAACTCCTGTCAAAATTTGTAATGCTGAAAGTGAACTTACTAAATTAGGTTCAGCAAGAAGTAATAATCCGTCTTTTCGAATAGAGCCAAATATTATTGCAAGCGATGCATCTTCCGGTAGATTAAAGAATTTCATTAGGAAACCAATCTCGACTGCAAAATAATCTATAATGCCTGTCCAACTTATGATGGACGCAACAAATGTGATTGCCAAAAATATTGGGAGTGCCATCTTAAAGAATTGACTAATGTTTGACTTTGATTCTCTCCAAATTGCACTGACTGTAGGTTTTTCAAAGAATACTTGTCCCTCAATTACTGGCATGTTTAACTTGACGCGATTTTTCTTTCTGCTGACCAGTCTGGTGTAAAGAATAGTTGTTGCTGTCAAAAAAAGTAAAAATGGAATTACCAACCAAGGCATACCAGATGCTGAAAAAACAGCAATAGATGCACTAAATTGGTATGAACATGCAGAACCAAAACTTATTGCAGAAACGGTTGTTCCTCTTGTGCAACTTGAACAGGATCTACTACTAATAACGGCAGGAACATTACATCCAAACCCCATTACTATTCGAGTTACATCTCTCCCGCTCACTCCAATTTTCTTTACTAGTGGATGAATTGCTAAAGATGTTCTATCCAACAATCCCGTTGATTTGTAAATCCCTAATACTAATGCGTATATTACAACTACAGGGGTCGCCCAAACAAAAAGAAATGGACCCATGGATACAAATCCATAGTCTCCAACAAAAATGTCCATTAATGGCGATGGTAAAGTGCTAAGACTTTCTATTGGTTCTTTCAAAAGATTTGATATTATTGGATGAATAAGCTCTCCAAAATAATTGGCTCCAATGACTGATAATATGGACGGAGAAAGCAATAATGCCAGTCCAATCAAAATCCCTGCGTGTTTTTTCTCAAGTATTGTTGATTTTGGCCTAATCGATATGCCTGTATGAACTGTTTTGTTCGAAAATACACGTGGATTCTCTAATGTCTCAAAAATACTACTTTTTTGAGAATCGGTAATTCTTCGTGCATCTAAGGCTGTAATGGGAATCTTAAGATCCTGTTCTAGATTTTCAAGTATACCTGCATTTTTTGAATTAAATCTATCCCAATTTGTTACTATTATCATTCCTTTCTTGTTTTTGATCAATGGGAGAAAATATTCAATATCATCATCTATGTTTGTGGCACTAACAACAAGTAATATGGAATCGTTTCCATGTATCGATGAAATTGCAATCTTTGTTGTTTCACTGTCTGAATCAAAAACAATTCCAGGGGTGTCGACAAAGGAAAATTTATCGTTATTGTAAGATTCCTTTGAAACGGTGGAACCTTTAAAATTACTACTCTCTGCATCCTTTCCGGTAAGAGATGATATTAATTGTGATTTACCAACTCCTTCTTTACCGATTACAATAATTTTTGGAGTTGAAGAACTTTTTAGCATGGTAAGCCATCCCATCCGCATGATGGACAAAAACTAACTTCTTCTGGCCATGAATCCCCACACGCACCACAAACTTTCTTTGTTTTTTGAGATTGTTGTGTAAGATTAGTTTGTAATGGCTCTAATGCTCCTGCACCATAATCTTGTTCTGGTGGTTCAAAAGTTTGAAGAATTTTTGGAAATTTTTCAGATAATTCAGACCATTTTTTATCTAAGCGAACAGGAGGAGACAAATATTGACCATCTAATGATTTATCGCGATATGTTTGTCCACATGTTGTTAATACCCATTTTTCGTATCTTTCTAACCACTTTATGGATTTAACAAGTAGTTTTAACATCAGAAGTTTTTCATCAGAAGTTTTTGGTATTGTGCAATGTGAAATCTGATTAGGTTCCCAAATATGAGATGGGATTGAATTAACATCAAGTAATTTTGGTATAAATTCATGACGCCACAAAAATACCGCATCATTTTTTGTAGCAAATATCATTCCAAAACCAAAAAGAATTATTTGATCATCTTGTTCAGTTAATGAGTATTGACTAGTTCCCTGTTTAGGAATTGGGGCGCTCTGTTTGGTAAATCCATATTCTGCTAAAAGATTTTTCTCGTATAGTATGTCTTTGCCAAAGGCATAGATTTGTTTTGTAAAAAATCTCTGCCAGTCCTTTTGAACATATTTTGGAATATATTCTGAATAACTCTGGTTATCTTCTTCTTTTACAGAATTTTGTTTATTCGCTTTTAGTTTTTCAACAAATTTCCCTGTAACGCTAAATGCCCGAGTTCCCATATCTCCGTAACCACTAGATTTCTCAGGAATTTTTATATATTAAGATTATTGCTTATTCTTAATAATTATTATGATAAATACCTAAAAACTTTAATATTCATAGGCGTCAAATAGTGTATGCTTGAAGTAGTTGTCGTAGGAGCGGGACCCTCAGGAATTGGCGTATCAATAATACTCCAAAAGATGGGAGTCAATTTTACAATTTTAGACCGTAATAATGTGGGTAGTTCTTTTCTTAAATGGCCAAAACAGATGAAATTACTAACTCCTTCGTTTTTTAGCAACACATTCAAAATGATAGACCTCAACGCAATAACTTATGATACTTCACCTGCATTGACATTGCAGACAGAACATCCAAGTGGGCAAGAATATGCAGCATATCTGAAAAAACTTTCAGAGCATTTTAAGCTGCCAATTCAGGGTAACACCAATGTAGATTCAGTATCCAAAAAAGATGATGTATTTACAATAAAAACTAACAAAGGAGAAATAAAATCTAAATATGTAGTCTGGGCTGCAGGCGAATTTCAATATCCAAAAATTCACTCATTTCCAGGTTCAAAACATTGTACACATAATAGTTTGATTTCTAATTGGGAGGATGTTCAAGGTGAAGAATTTTTTGTTATTGGTGGTTATGAAAGCGGTATGGATACTGCAATTAACTTAGCAGCACGAAAAAAACGTGTCCTAATAATTGATAAAGATAATTTGTTAAGCACTGAAGATATAGATCCTAGTAGAACAATTTCCCCATACACAAAAGACAGATTGAGAAAAGTCAACACTGACAACCTAATAGAGTTTCATACTGGAAAAGTGATTAGGGTAGAAAAAGATCAAAATGAGTATATAATTTTTACAGACAAAAAGAAACTTCGCTCAAAAACAAAACCAATCCTTGCTACCGGTTTTAAAGGAAGTCTTTCACTAATTAAAGGATTGTTTGACTGGGAAGATGGAAAATCACAATTAAATTCATATGATGAATCTACAAAAACACCAGGACTTTATGTAACAGGTCCAATGCTACAATCTCATAATATGATCTTTTGTTTCATTTACAAATTCCAACAGAGATTCGCAGTCGTTGCAAATAATATTGGAATAAAATTAAGCAAAGATGTCTCTGTAATTGAACAGTACAAAAAAGAAGGAATGTATCTTGACAATCTGGAAAATGCCAAAGACGAGTGTGCATGCTGAAACGATGAAAAGTTTAGAAGATAATTTACAAGAGTGTATAAACGAGATGATATGGGCAGATAACCGACAAGATACTATCTATTGGTTAGGCAGAGTAGACGCATTTATGAAAATGGTTCATGAGCATGATTATCAATTATCTCTTTCAGTAAAACTTGAAAAATGTACTATTGAAGAAAAGTAATTTTTCAGGACTTTGCTTCCCTTTCTCTTTGAGCCTTGAATTTTCCACGAAATGCAAACGCTGCAATTATGGTTCCTACAAATGGGGCTGTCCAATATAGCCACAAATTTTCCATTACTCCTGATAATAACGCTGGTGCAAGCGCACGGGCTGGATTCATTGAAGCACCTGAAATAAACGCCAAAAACAAAATATCTAATCCCACAATGCCTCCTATCGCTACGCCGCTAAATCCTCTCAAACCTTTTGTATACACGACATAAAATATGACTCCCATGAGCATTGCAGATGCCAAAACTTCCACCGGAAATATCAAAAGCATGGAAAAATCAAAGTTTGGCGCATTTGCACCTAAATCCGCTTTATCCCCAATTATCGTTAAAACAAATAATGAACCTAGTATAGCACCAATTATCTCTGCTGCAAAATAATACACTACCTGAATTTTTGAAATATGTCCTGTAATGTAATATCCAATTGTTACAGCGGGATTGAAATGTGCAAGTGATATCTTTCCAAATGAATAAACTCCAATTAGTAGTGCTACAAATGGTGCAACTGCTGCAAATGGAATTCCCAGTTCTCCGTTAAACATCTCTGCGTCCAAAACAATTGAGCCTGTTGCAAAAACTACAAGAATGAAGGTTCCAACTAATTCAACTGTAAAAATTTGTAAATTTGAATATGTCATTATTTTTCATCATCTATTGATGCAATCAAATTCAAAACTTCAGATTTTATCTGATCACGAATCTCTCTGACCTGTTCTATTGTTTTTTCTTTAGGATCTGGTATATTCCAATCAATTACATCTTTTACAAAAAGTGCCGGACATGATTCTTTATCCATGCATCCCATGTTAACTGTCTTAAATGAATTAGAAATCATTGATTGAGATAGTGTTTTTGGAGATTGATTTGTCATGTCAATTCCAATTTCTTTCATTACTTGTATAACGACTGGATTTAGCTTTGTTGAAGGAACTGTTCCTGCACTAATTACATTAAATTTATCTTCTGAGAATTTTTTGAAAAATGCTTCTGCCATCTGACTGCGACCTGCATTTTCTACACATACAAACAGAACGTCTTTAGTCATAATATTTATATAAATATATGTTGATATAAATATTAATTGATATGAATGGACCTGCTCTTTTGAAGTGTATTTGTGATGAAACCAGATTTGAAATTTTAGAATTATTACAAATAGACGATGAATTATGTGTAAATGATTTTGTTGATAAATTAGAAAAAGATCAACCGCTTGTTTCGCATCATCTCAAAACTCTAAAGCAATGTGGAATTGTAAAATCAAGAAACGAGGGAAAAAAGGCAATGTATTCAATTTCTAATCCTCAACTATCTACTTTGATATCTGCTGTGACTAAAACAAGCAATAAAATCCCAACTTTATGTACTGATGAAAACTCTTGCTAGAACTTTTCTGTTCTAACTACGCCAACATCACTAACGTACAAAATTATGGTAAAATCTGGAAATAATGTTCTAGATATATCCTCAATTACTGCTGATAATTTCTCTTCACGCATAATTACCTCCACTTTAACATTTTTTTCGGCTTGTATTCCTTGACCTCTTAATCCCTTTTCTCCATTACCATCCACTTCATAAGATGTGTATCCTGTAATTTCATGATTCTTCAAAATATCGATGACATTTTTCTGTGCCAATATCTCACAGGTGATTGTAAGTAATTTCACATCATAGAGTTTCATATGAACACCCTTGTAACGTAATTGAATAAGTCTATTGCTTCTTCACCATGTACCCACGTTGAAACGGTGAACATGATTGGCAGTAACACGATAATATTGTATGGGAATGTAATTCCTAAAGCTGATGTAATGTATAGACTTGGATTAGCTTGAGGTATGGCATGACGTAAAACAGCTGGTGCTGCAATAAATGATGCACTAGCCAAAAGTAATCCAAACATAACTGCCCCGCCTAAACTTAATCCCAATGCTGTTGAAACTAGTACGCCGATTATTCCATTAATTGTTGGCATTATTATTGCAAATGAGGTAAGAAAAACTCCAACCTTTTTGATATCCTCTAATCTTTGTCCTGCAATTATTCCCATCTCAATCATAAAAATTACTATTGCTCCTGTAAACAGATCATCAAAAACAATACTGATTGGTTCAAAACCTTCTTCTCCAATTATGTATCCAATTACAATACTTCCAAGTAAAATTACTATTGCTTTTCCTGTAATTGATTCTTTTAAGACCTGGGAAAGTTTTGTTTTAGTTTCTTTCATTCCCATGTCGATATCAGATACTTTGTCACCTGAAAATGACTGTTTTTTTGTACGAATCTGTTTTGATACTGCCATGTTTGTCAAAAATATTGCCAAGATGAATGCTACCGGTTCTAATACTGCAAGAATTGCTGCCAAATACCCTTCTGATGTAACTCCTTGATTTTTGAGAAATGACAATCCTACTGAGAATGTTACTGCTCCAACTGCCCCGTATGTGGATGCTAATGCGTATGAATCAAAGATGTTGAACTTACCTAATCTTCTTAGAATTTGATAATGGTTCAATGTGAATAATAATGACAGACCTATTGCAACTAGCATTGGTACTAACATCTCCTCAAAACCCGTCTTTCTCATCTCTATTCCTCCATGAAGGCCGATAGCAGCTAGGAGGTATATTGGCAAAAACTCTGAAATTGCTTCAGGAATTTTTAAATCAGATTTTATTCGTGCTGCAATAATCCCAAACAAGAAGAATAGGATGATTGGAGTTAGCAGATTCGATTGGATTAATTCTAAAATATCCATTAGCTATATTTGAAAAAATTTTCTGCTGAAATAAAAATCCAGAGGTCATTTTTGATGCCTATAGTGATAATCATTTGATATGCATTTGATATAATATTCCATAGTTTCGAAATAATGATTATGTATAATAAAGAATAATTCAGCGAAATATTATGAAGAAGATTGAAGCTATAATCAATCGAAAAAATTACCCTGTTCTTCGTGAAAAATTAGATTCTTTGGGTATTGACATTATCGATAAACGAAATTTAGAAGACAGTAAATTCATCAGTGAATCAAAAGGTTCTCGTGCTGGTGGAACTGGTGTTAGATCTACAATGCTTGCAAAAATTGAACTGGCTATGCAAGACAAAGAAGCACGTGCGGTCCTGGAAATAATTTCTAAAAATTCAGGTCTTCCTCAATCTATCAAGAGTAAAATTTTTGTCTTTGATATGGAAGAAAGTATTGATCTATCCACTCTTGAAGGTCAGGCTGATGTAGAACCTGAAGAAAAACCTACTCCTGTTAGATTTACTACAAAACGTAATAGATTGGTTCCACTTCAAAAGCGAACCTTGTATAAATTAGAACAATATTATGATGAGCATAGTGAAATTTTAGAATCTGACTATAGAATTCGTTCATTTAGCGATTTTGTTAATTATTGTATCTTGAAATATCTCCCAACCTTAGATAAGCAATTAAAGAATCCAACAATGCTTTACGAAGATATTTAGTAATTTTTTTTAAATATAATCTGCAAACAAATACAGACCAAGTAAGGTCATACCTACTGCTGCAAAGCCAAGTTTAGCAACAAAGATTTTTGATTTTCTAATTTGAGTTGTAATTTGTTCTAGTTTCAATTTATTTTGATTAACCTTCGTTTTGTTCCACGTTCTGTGGTAATATATGCCATTTTTGGTTTGGATGACTCAATTTCTGAAGAATTTTCCAAATATTTTGTTACAGTTCCTCTTGCTGAGGTGATCACTGTTTTATTTCTTTTAGATAAAATGACTGATGCGGTTCTTCTTGATTGATATTCTTTGAATGTTTGTCCTGCCCAGTTGTAGCTGATATCATCTTCAACTATCTTGTTTGAGGTTCCACGTTTTGTTATTAATCTAAGGCTCATGTTCCTCAGTTCACCAACATTATCATAATTAGAGGTGGAATTACGACTATTACGCCTATAATTGTGCATTTTAGATAGTCTAATTTGGTTAATTTTGAGAATTTACTTCTATCGAGTGATAATTTCATTTTAGATAACTTCTTCCCCTTCGTTTCCGGATTTGATATCAATTGCCCGTAACATTTGTGAGATGAAAATTTTACCATTTCTTGCGTTCTTCTTGATAATGTCTACGGTTTTTTCTTCTTTTGACTCTGGAACTACTACCATCATTCTATATTTGTCGCCAAAATGAGGTGTAAACACTTCCATACCTTTTGATGTGTGAATTTCAGGCTCAGTTTTTGCACCTCGACCTCTAACTTTGATAATTGTTAGTCCGCCAACGTCAATTTCTTTTAATCCTTCACTGATTTCCATCACGTCGTTTTCTGCAAGTATGACTTCAAGTTTTAACATGAATTATTTTATCTGTCAAAGTAATTAATAATTTAGAAATTGTACATCTTTTGATTATCACTGATAACCAAATTGGTAAACTGTTAAATGAAAAAAACTTTCAAAATTTTTAATGATAGATACCGGAGACACAGCATGGATGTTAATAGCAGGATGCTTGGTTCTGTTAATGATCCCAGCACTTGGATTATTCGAGTCGGGTCTTTTGCGAAAGAAAAATGTGGTTTCGATTTTCATGCAGATCTTCTTTGGAATGTCACTCCTAAGTGTAATGTGGTTTGTCTTCGGATTCAGTCTATCATTTGGTCCATCAACACAGGGTATTATTGGTAATCTTGATTGGACATTTTTGAAAGGAATTCCTTGGGATGCACCTCTTGAACAGTACGCGCCAACAATTCCTGGTGTATTATTTGTAAAGTTCCAATTGATGTTTGCATGTATCACACCTTTACTACTAACTGGAACTATCGCTGAAAGAATGAAGTTCAGCTCTTTTATCATATTCATATCTGCATGGTCAATGCTCATCTATTACCCAATCGTTCACATGGTTTGGGGCGGTGGATGGTTAGCAGAACTCGGTGTAGTTGACTTTGCCGGTGGTATCGTTATTCACACTACTGTAGGAATGGCAGCACTTGCAGCCGCTTTAGTACTTGGAAAAAGAAGAGGATTTGGCCCTGCCATAAACATCCCTCACAGCATTCCTCTTGCAGTATTAGGATCTTCATTATTATGGCTAGGATGGTTCGGATTTAACGCAGGAAGCGCACTCGCATCTGGCGGTGTAGCAGGAAATACTGTAATTGTAACTCACTTGGCATCTTCTGTATCTGCTCTAATCTGGGCTGGATTGTCTTGGATGCGTACAGGAAAACCATCTATCGTTGCTACAATAAACGGCGCTATTGCTGGTCTTGCAGGAATTACCCCTGCATCAGGCTTTGTCAGCGTAGAACATGCATTTGTTCTTGCAATAGCAATTGGTATCTTATCATACGGAGGAGTCGTACTAATTAGAGATAAATTAAAAATTGATGATTCACTTGATGTAAGTTCCGTTCACGGTATTGCAGGAATTGTAGGTGCACTTGGAATTGGAATATTCGCAAGCACTTTGATTAATCCCGCAGGTGTTGACGGCTTGCTCATTTCTGGAAGTCTGGATCAAATCTGGATACAGGGTGTTGGAATTGCAGTTGCTGCTGCTATGGGCTTTGGTGGAACATGGCTACTTTTACAGTTAATCAAACATCTTATTGGTATACGTGTCGAACCAGAACAAGAAGACGTTGGTTTGGATATCAGTGAACATGCAGAACAAGCTTACTCTGATGAAGAAGAGTTCAAGTTAAGCCTTGATGAAAAATTAGAGTCGTCAAAAAAGAAATCTGACGCTTGATGTCTGATGGATGACGATAAAGAATACGAAGAGAGACCTGAATGGGAATGGCTGAAGAAATAGTAACTACACAATCTTATGAAAAACTTTGTAGTGATGTACTTTATTCAAATGAAAGTGTTCGTTTTGTAGGTTTGGTAAATAATAAATCTGATTTAATACACAGTGTTCAAAAAAAAGATTTAGATCCACTTTTGGATGATGATGAAATAAAAATTTCAATAAATTACTCATTGGAAAGATGGAGAAAAGCACAAAATCTTTCATTTCGTTTAGGTCATGAAAAACTCACACTAACTGAATATGAACATGTAACTTTAATTTCAATTCCATATGATGGAAAATTATTACTAATCAGTACTCAGCCAACTATACATTATCATGAAATGATACAAGCAATCATTTCTGTAATTCCTCCATGGGAGAATTAATAATTTGGAAAACGCTACTGTTAGTTATATTCAATTACTACGAGAAGATTTAGCTATATTTCGAGTAGTTCCTGAAGGTCCTTTTCCTGATTATAAAGCAGGTCAGTTTCTCACTTTAGGACTCCCTGTAAAAAGTGAAAATAATCGTGTAATCAATCGTGCATATTCAATTGCATCTCATCCTGAAAATAAAAAATATATCGAGTTTGTCATTAGGTGGGTAAGAAAACCATATCCTGGAAGATTAACCACTGCAATGTTTAATCTAAAAGAAGGTGATCCAATTCAATGGAGAAAAGCCAATGGCACTCTTACAATTAATGACAAATTACCAAATGGTGACCCTGACAAACGAAGAATTGTCTGTATCGGGGGTGGAACCGGATTGGCACCGTTTGTTAGTTTTGCCCAACATCTTCATGATGTAGGAGATAAGCGTGAACTTGTTGTTTTACACGGAGCAAGTTACGTTGATGAACTAAGTTACAGAGAACGTTTGACGGATTTAGAACTTGAAAGTATTGATAGAGGTACGGACAAATGGAATTTCAAATATCGAGCAGCAATTAGTAGACCACAAGAATGGCTAAATCGTTCTTGGACTGGACAGGTGGGAAGAGTAGAACAATTTCTAAGAGCAAGACCTGGACAAATATCTCCATTAGAAGAATTAGTTGGTGAAAAAATTACACAAGAAAATACCATGTTTTACATTTGTGGATGGCAAGGAACAATTGATGGAACCTTGGATTTTCTTGGAAACAAGGAGTTTGTAACAGAGAGAAACAAACGCGAAGATGGTAGTTACGAAGTTAAATTCGAATCTTACGGATAATAAATTTCTGTGTCATATTACGGCGTTTAACAAAACAGATCAGTCGTATATACTAGATTCACTTGTCAAGGACATGGGTTCAATTGATTTAGGACATACCGAAAATGAATGGGGTTCAAAGAAAAAAAAGAGATCTGTAATTATAGCATATGATGTTTTAGAAAAATAATTTTTTTTAAAATATTACTCTGTTATACTACGGCGTTTAACAAAACAGATCAGTCGTATATACTAGTATTACGTTATCGGCTTATGGGCAAAAAGAATATTGAAATTGCTGGAGCTGCAGAAGGAACAATCGAAATGCTAAAAAAAGCATATGCATTAGAAATGTCCGCATTTCATTACTGGTTTTACATTGATCAGTATGCAGAAGGATTGGGATTCTTGCACAGTGATTTCTATTCAGAAAGTGCTAACGACGAGTTAGAACATGCAAAAAAAGTTGCATTGAGATTGGATCAGTTGGGAGCAAAAGCAACCGACAATCCACAAGACTGGGCAGAAGTTTCTGGACTAGGAAACTTGGAACCTGGTAACCATGTTACATTGCGAAGTGCATTAGAATATGCACTTGAATTCGAAAGAACTGCAATAGAACATTATAACGAACTTGCAAGTAGCACTCAAGGAAAAGACCACATAACATACCATCTCGCACTAGACTTGGTAACTGATGAAGCAAAAGACGAACAAGACATCGAAGACATATTAGACAAACTGGAAATTTCCTAATTTCCTTTTTTTTTAGAAATTATTTAGATTTTGATTTTTGTGATTCTTTTGGATGTTTTCTTGGTAAATCTAATCCTACTACGCTCATCATAGATTCTCCAATTGGTTCATAAATTGATTTGAGTGATTCTTCATCATAATATTTTGCAATCTCGTGTAATTTTGCTTCAATCTTTTTTTGTTCTATGCGAATCAAAATACTTCTTGCGATGAGCGCTTTTAATTCATCAATCTTATTTTCTGGTATTGTATTTTTTGTTTTCATGATTAAGGTGCATCTCGAACTTTCACTACAGAGCCATATGTGAGCTGAATCTCATTTAGTGAATATTTGATAGTCTCTAATGGGTCCAACATGTGTTCGTCAGCATCGCAAATGAAAATTGGAAGTTCTTCTTCTACTTCACTCTCAATTTCAGATATTTGTTTCATGTTCGTTTGAACTTCTTTTCTAACATAAATCAAATTGTTATTCTAAGATCTTGTTCTAAGATTATCAAATCAAACTCTTATGGATGATTGATAAACAAAATCTTTTGATCGCGTGATACGTCTACTATATAGTTACCATATAGAACACGTGGATCAGTCTTAACTTCAAAATTTTATTTTATTTGTTATGGGACAATGGTTTTCTTGGGTAAAATCAAATGAAAAAGAACTGTTAGTGATTTTAGATGGTTTAGCAAAAAAATCAGTGGAAGCATCTGAAGCTGTATACGAATTATTACAAGACCCAACCAATGTTGAAAAAATAAAACAAGTGTCAAGAATTGAAACTGAGGCCGACGTCCTAACACGGGATATTTTTTCAGAACTAAACAGAACTTTCATCACACCATTAGATAGAGAAGATATGCAAAGGGTTGCATCAAAGATAGATGATATTATTGATTTTATGGATGGAATAGGCGCAAGATTCTTGAGTTACAAAATTACTACATCTCCTCCGCATGCACTGGAAATGGCAGAAGAACTGGTAAAAGCTACAAAAGAGGTTGAATATATGGTATCAAAATTAAGCAATGTCAAGAATCCTAAATCAATGATTGAACATTGTAGAAATACAAGTGTAATTGAGCATAAAATTGATGATTTGTACAGAACTGCAATAACTGAACTCTTTGAAAGTAATGATGCAATACACATAATCAAACTAAAAGATATCTATGAAACTATGGAAACTGCATCAGACCGATGTGTTGATGTGGCAGATGTAATTGAAGATATTGTTTTAAAATATACCTAGGAAAAAATTATGTTAGAAATAGCGATTATAGGAATTGTCATCGCTTTGGTGTTCGATTTTGTTAATGGCTTTAATGATTCAGCAAACTCGGTAGCCACGGTAATTGGCACACGTGTTTTAAAACCAATTCATGCAGTTGCAATTTCAGCAGTTGCAAACTTTGTAGGACCATTCATTTTTGGAGTTGCAGTTGCAACAACCATAGCAAAAGGAATCGTCAGTCCCGATGACATTACAGTTTACATGATTATTGGAGGATTAGTAGGAGCAATTGCATGGAGTTCCTTATGCACATACTTTGGACTGCCAATTTCAAACAGCCATTCATTAATTGGAGGCATAATGGGGGCAGGAATTGCAGGATTAGGATTTGAAAAATTAGTTTATGATGGATTAGGCAAAGTGTTTACAGGAATAATTGTTGCACCTATTGGAGGAGTGCTTTTTGGAGTCGCAGTGACAGGGCTCATCATATTCTTTTTTGCAAGAAGAAAACCCGCTATAGTAAACAAAACATTTGGGCGATTACAAATTATTTCATCAGCATGGTTTGCCTTAACACATGGAGCAAATGATGGGCAAAAAACTATGGGAATTATTGTTTTAATTTTATTTGCTGCAGATTTAATACCCGAACTTGAAATGCCATTATGGGTAATATTTGCGGCGGCAACAGCAATGGGATTAGGCACATTCTTTGGAGGATACAAGGTAATCAAAACATTGGGAGTTAAGATTACTAGATTGAAACCATATCAAGGATTTGCAGCAGAAACTAGTGGAGGATTAATGCTTGCAGTATTTGCAACATTAGGAATTCCTGCAAGTACAACTCATGCAATTACAGGTACAATCATGGGTGCAGGGTCTGCACGAAGAATACGAGCCGTAAGGTGGAAGGTAAGTAGACAAATTATCTTTTCATGGGTCATAACAATTCCAGGTGCTGCAGGATTGGGGGCGTTGGGCACTTACATCATAAATCTATTTGTATAGAAAATAAAAAACCAAAAATGATGATCAACTGATCATCAATTCTCAACTATGTATCTTATTCTATAACTCTGTTTTTACGACGTGGAACTATGTTGCCCCCTTATATCCTCTATATTTTCTCAAAAATTTATGATGTCTACAAAGACCAAAAACATGGAACGTAGAAATATCCAGATCAGCGGAGGCTCTACATATGTAATCTCACTTCCAAAAAAATGGATTGAAAAATTAAATCTAAAAAACGGAGATTCCATGCAAATTGTAAACAACGCAAACAATTCCATCACACTTTCTCCTGATTCTATTCAAGAAGAATCAACAACCTATCCTGAAATTAAAATTAAAAAAACAGACTCTGTAGAGTCAATAAAGCGAAAAATCATCTCATTATACATTTCTGGGCACAGTTTCATGGTGTTAAATTCACCAAGAGCAAAAATTGAAACCGATGTGCGCTCTATGGTCATGAAATTAATTAGAACTAAATTCGTAGGAACTGAAATTATAGAATCTGATTCAGAATCAATAACAATCAAGGTGCTTTCTACAATCCCTGAGATGAAACTAGAATTGGCATTCAACAGAATGTTCAAATCAACATCCAGCATGTTTTCAGAGACACTGCATGCAATTGAAAAAGGTGATTCTGAGTATGCCCAAGAAATTGTTCACATGGACGATGAGATTGACCGTTTCTCATATTATCTTACCAGAAATCTGGTTATGGCCTTAGATGATGCCAACATCTTATCTGCATTGGGATTAGAAAAAACATCTCAGGCAATCGGCTACAAACGAATTATCACTTGCGTTGAAAGAATTGCAGACCACATTACTACAATTGCAAACGTAGTTGTTGACATGGATAAAAACATCTCAAAAACCCCAAAAGACATCTTGAGTGCATATCAAAAAACAATTGAACTTTTTGAAAAAACCATGGCTCTCATATCTGAGAGAGATTATTCACAGGCAGAAAAACATGCTGAAGAAATAGAGGCACTAATTGATGAGACAAACGCCTTGGTAAAATCAACTAAATCAAATTCTGAAGCATCTGTCGTATATCAAAATTTGATATATCAAAACAGACGAATCTTAGATTACATCTTAGATGTATCTGAGGTTGTCATGAATGATACAGTAGATTCTATTGTTTCTATGAAAACAATTGAGAATACTGAGGCTTAAGATCCTATAGAAATCTCTTAGACTAACTATTTCTCATAATTCTGAACTTGAATCTTAAGAATATTCTATAGTGAAGACATGATGTCTGCAAGGTTATCTGATGCAGATTCTACTACGTCTGGGTGATATTCTGTAATTAGATTTGAAATTCTTTGTTTTTCTACAATAAAGTAATTTTTCTTCAAATTAACTTTCTTGAAACTAACAATTTCATCATTAACTAATTTTGATAAATAAAATGATACTGTGGCACTTGCTTTTCCGACACTTGAGACAATTTCTTGAAACTCCATTCTATCATTTTCTAATAATGATACGAGGATTGCTTTTGGTGTTGTCTGTCTTAGACGTGATACAACTTTGGTTTCTTCTTGTGTCATATCATTAATGAAAAATCTTGAAACTCGTGTTGTTCTTTGAGTTTTGATTACTCCATTATTTTCTAATTTTCTGACATAGTAACTTAAAACACCATTTGAGAGGTTTATTTTTTCCATTACTTCTCTAAATCTAATTCCAGGATTTCTTTTGATCTCTGAAATGATTAATTCCTCTCTTGATTCCATGTTTGCCAATTTCAATCTCTCCTAAATATAGCTAATGCGAGCAGCCCAATCATTGCAAGCATCATTAAATGTGCTATCTCTGATGGTGATTCTAAAATATTGTAAACGTGAGTTTTAGTTGCATCTAAAAGTTGAACAATCTCTGCTGCTGTAAAGACCATAAAGGCAATTGTAGTTATGATCATCTTTTTTGTTCTCATCTTATAGTATGCATTAACACTGAGAATTGCTAGAAATACTGACAAAATTATTCCTGATGTGTGTAAAAGTAGATGCCAAATGTGTGCACCATGATAAATGTGAGGCATCAATACTGGAACTGATAATGCTGCAACAGTTGTCAAAATGACCGCAATGAGTAATTTTGGTTTACTTTCTGCAAATTGCTGGTAACTAATCATATTTCATGATCATGGCATTTCTAATTTAAAACGATATAGTACAACCATCGAAAATTTATGAATAGATGGATTATCTGATTGTGATCACACCTTCCATCCAAGGATGAAGTGTACAATGGTATTGGTATTTTCCTAATTCATGAAATTTATAAACAAAATATTCATTTTGTTTTATGACATCTGTTGGGAAATGTAGATAATTTGGGTCTCCTCTTAGTCTGACATTATGTTCGAATTCATCTTGATTCACAAATAATATTGTCTCACCTACGCCAATTATTTTTTCATATGGTAAGAAACATGAATCATCTACCTCACATCCTTGTTTCCATGAATCTTTTACTATTATGATTACATGTTGGGCTCTATCTTTTGTGTTACCGCTATACGGTGCTTCTGTAAAAATTTCCTTTTCAGAATAGATTGATTCAATTAATTCATTATCTGTATTTTTAATCTCAAAATTCATCATATCTGATATACTTGCATACAAGATCAGAATGGATGCGGTAATGATTAAACCTAAGATGATAATTTTCATCTAGTTTGTGTTTACAATATCTGTTCTAAGCTGACCGCATGCGGCAGATATTTCAGTTCCTTTCTCAATGCGAATTGTACAATTTACCCCTGCTTCATTTAAAATTCGTTTAAACTCAAAAACTCTACTTTTTGATGGGCGGTTGAAATTACCTGCTGTTGGATTTATTGGAATTAAATTCACATGTGATCCATTTCCTCGCAAAAGTTCAGCCAATTCGTGTGCGACATCCCGCGAATCATTTACTCCTTCCATTAATGCATATTCAAATGTCACACGCCGTCCTGTTTTCTTAAAATAATAATGCCCTGCATCAATTATCTCTTTAACAGAATCTTTTGTTGCTGTAGGAACCAATTTTTTACGTAATTCATTGTTTGGAGCATGTAATGATATTGCAAGTCCAATCTGAAGATCCTCATTTGCCAATTTCTCAATTCCTTCTTTGATTCCAATTGTTGAAATTGTAATGTGTCGTTGTCCCAACCCAAAACCTCTTGGGTCAGTTAAAATTTTCACGGCTCTAATCATTTCATCATAATTTGCCATCGGTTCGCCCATTCCCATAAAAACTAAATTTGTAATGTGCTCTTTTTTTTGCTCAATAATTTCTTCAAAATGAACTACTTGTGCTACAATATGTTCTGCCTTTAGATTTGTCTCAAAACCCATCTGCCCTGTTGCACAAAATGTACATCCCATTGCACATCCAATTTGAGTTGAAACACATACTGTTGATCTAGGTAGCCCTCCTTCTTTCTCAGATTCATATTGCATGAGAACAGTTTCAACAGATTTATCGTTAGTGAGATTAAGTAATAATTTTGTAGTATCCCCATCTTCACTAGTAACTCTGTGAATTTCTTTTGCTGAACCTATTGTATATCCTGCTTCAACCAATTCTGCAATCATTGTCTTTGGAAGCTGTTTAATGTCTGCAATATTTTTAGGAAATTTGAAATAAAGTGGCATTAGAATTTGGTCTGCTCTATACCTTTGATAGCCCATATCAATTACTAATTTCTCCATCTCTTCTGGAAGTAATCTGTATAGATCAGTCATATCATAACTAAATCTCCAATTGATATTATAATCTAGCTTCTACTGTTATGAAACAATTGTCAAATTTTTTATAATCATCTAATTGAAAATTTATCATATGATTACAGTTGATTGCCATGAAGTTGAATCAATTCAAAATGAATTATTAATTTATGTGGCTGATGATGTGGCAGCAATCCCTAATATCAAATATCATGAATTTATTTTGTCTCCTATAGAAGAAGAAGGTGTCATTGATACAAACGAGGTGGTCACATCTATCAAACGATTTTTAGATTCAATTGGTGAACAACGTAACTTTGCTGTAATTTCTAGAGGTGACATAATATCAATAGAATCTATTGCTGGTAAAACAATTGAACGTGATGCAAAACAATCTGCAGAAGGACTATTCTCTTGCCCTCACTGTGGTCATATTACACCATATGAGACGGTACATCAAACTCATATGAAAATTCATTATTTCTAAACTAAGAAAGCCAATGGAGAGATTTGAACTCTCGACCTATTGATTACAAATCAATTGCTCTAACCAGGCTGAGCTACATTGGCACTGCATTTTTTACAAATTTGCTGTTTTAAAATGTTAAGATATTATGAAATATCTCCTAGGAAATCTTAACTAACGATTAATTTATCCAAAATCTATGCTAAAAGATCTCCTTTCTGATATTGTTAAGGTTGATGATGTATTGATGATAGTCAAAAGTAATGGCGCTACAATAGAAATGAGAAGTAATTCTCTTTCAATAAGACAAAAGGAACAATGGATAACTATTGGAGAAAATGACGGTCCGTGTCACATGCATGTTAACAATGAAATGATAAAAAATGCTGAATTTGTAGCAGAACAAAAACCAGAAAGAATTAGTTACAGTGTAAGATTTTTTGATGAAAATAATGAACGTGTCTTGGCATGTTTCTTCACAAAAATGTATGATGAATCTAAAACAATAAAGTCTGAGCGAAAAAAATTGTATGATGACCTGCAGGGAAAATATGGCTCAAAAATTCAGTTCTAATCGTAAGATCTTTCTATTAATTTACTCAAACTAGTTTCGCATAACTATCTCCATACTCATAATTTAATAACTTCTAAACTCTGGTTTGATTATTGAAATTAAAATACGTTCAGCCAAAGAAACTCAAAATTCTCATATTAGTATTCACTGGGGTGGGTCTATGGGGTATTGGATTTGGTTTGTTCCGAGGTAGTATTGATGATTCTGGTTCAATCAATAATTTCATGATTGTTGTTTTAGGTGTAGTTAATCTATTCTTAGGTGCATTCATGGCATACCTATACTTGACACAAGTTAGAAAAATTGATCCAAGAAAAGATTCAAAGTACAAACGAAAGAAATAACATTCCCACAACCAAAATATTTGTCGCAAAATGCATTGCGTAAGAATGCTTTATTCCTTTTTTATCATAAATATACTTGAATACAAATCCAATTGGTATCAAAACCAATGCCATGTGTATCTTTATACCCATTCCGATGTGGATTAATGCCCATACTAAGACCATTTTTTTTGATTTTCTAAAGTAAAATTCTTCAAAATAATTGATATGTAAAAACATGTAAAGCAACAATGGAATAAATGGAATTATTCCTAACATGCCTTGGTCTGCAAATGGCCCAAACGCAATATTATATCCAAGCCAACTCCAGTTTAGTATTGGTATTTGATCAACATATTCAAACACAAACAAAACGTATACTACTAAAATTCCAAAAGCTATTGGTGCATATTTGATTGAGCCGATACCTGATTTAAGATCTAAAATTCGTTTCTTTGTATCCTTGATTAAAAGAAGACTTGCTCCTACTGTTAGTACATAATATCCGATAAGAAATACATCTGAATCAAGAAATGAAAGGTCCAATGTAATCAAAGTGCACACTTTCATAAATAACCCCTTCCAATGGAATACATGACTCTTCAAAAAGGTGATATGGCTGAAGATTTTGAATTATTAGCACATGATGGAACATCCATCACATTAAGTTCATACAAAAACTCAAAAAATGTTGTATTGTGTTTTTACCCAAAAAACCATCTCTTCGCATGTCCTTCAAAAAAAGTCTTTGAGATGGCAAAAAGTGTGATTTCAGTTTATTCTGAAATTACTTCAACTGAAACTGTTGTGTTTGCCATATCTGTAGATTCTGTAGATTCTCAATTAGATTTTGTCAAGGAATATGAAATTCCATATGTACATCTAAGTGATCCAAAGAAAATCGCTTGTAAGAAATACGCCGGAACCAACATCACCGGTCTTGCTAAACGGAGTACCTTTGTAATTGATAAAAATGGAATAATACAAGATGTAATGAGAGAGATTAATGTTGCATCTCATGGACAAGAAATTCTTAATTCTTTAAAGAAAATCAAACTATAAATCACACCGTAAAATTATTCGAAGAATGATTGATTTAGTTGCTAAGGAGTTATTTCTTACACGAGGAATTGGTGTTCATGAAGATAAACTTACAAGTTTTGAATATGCATTACGTGATGCAGGAATTGCTGGAACAAACATTGTTTTAATCTCTAGTATATTTCCCCCAAAAGCAAAACTCATCCCAAAAAAAGAAGGTTTGAAGAAGATTAAGCCAGGACAAATTCTCTTTACAATTTACTCCAGAAATCAAACAAATGAACCTCATAGAATGATCTCTGCATCCGTTGGCTTGGCATTACCAAAAGATCGTACTAGATATGGATACTTGTCTGAATATGATGCATTTGGACAAAATGAAAAACAAGCTGGTGATTATGCTGAAGATATTGCAGCACAAATGCTTGCATCTTCACTTGGAATACCTTTTGATATTGATAAGAGCTGGGATGAAAAAAGACAACAATGGTCAATTTCTGGAAAAATTTACAAATCTCAAAATATTACAATGACTGCTAAAGGTGACAAGTCTGGAAAATGGACTACCGTTTTTTCAGCAGCATGTCTAATTCTCTAGCGTTTCGGTTTGTATCCTTTTAGATAAAATACTGCAGCGCCAATGCCTATTGCAATTATAATTACAAGTACTACATATTGAGATTGATCATCTCCGGATTCTTTCTTTCCAAAGTCTTCTATTGATTGGTATTCGTCATCATTCTGTTGAATGTCTTCTACTGAATAAAATGACAGTTCGCTGTTACCATCCCATGGTCCTATCTCTACTCTTAATTCATCTTGAGGAATAACTTTACTTTGACCAAATAGGAATTTTGCATCAATTGAGTTTCCTGCAGGAGAGCTAAAGAACCAACCTCTTTTTGAAATATTCTCTAATGTGGTTAAATCAGTTATTGCATGTGTTGCTATTGTATCTATTTTTGCAGGTTCACTTGGAATTACTACTAAATGAATGACTGAATTTAGCGGAACATTTTTTCCATCAAACACATCTGAGCGTGAAATTTCGTTCACTCCAAAGTTTTCTAGTACGTTAATTCTTGAAATTTCATCAGCTACCTCTTTCATTTCGTTTGTCACCTTGAAAATGAATAAATTTTCATCTCCAGTTTTTATAATGCTAATGGAAATTATTGATTCATCATTTTTTGATAATTTTTTTGAAATATCATAGAAACCTTGTCCATCTCTAATTTCTTTACTGATTAATTTCCCTGCCAAGTCTGTAAATAAGAAATCAGTTGATTGTTTTGGCATGATAAATGTGGCTGAAACTGCGCCTCTTCCAGAAATTACACCTGATGTTTCTAGTAATAGATTTGCATCATCTACTGTATGTATGAATGTGGAATGAAATTTACTATCTACTCCTAACTCTTCATCTAATTGATCAATTAGTTCATTTCCCATCTCTCTTGCAGAATCTTGAACCATTCTGATCCCGCCATCACCTTTCAATTGTTGATAATCAAAATTAATCATTATGCATTGTTCCTCACTTGTTACGCCTATCACACATTCTCCTGCATTTGTAAAAACTATCGCTCTAATCTTATCGTTATCATTTATTTTTTGGATTAATTCATCTGTAAATTTTATTTCTTGATTATCTGTAGTTTCTAGTCCGATTGAGGTTATTACTGAACTTGAATATTGTTGATCATAAATTACAAGTGCACTTTCTTGAAATGTGGCCTTTTCAAACAACTGTCCGCTTGCAAATGGCATCATGAGCATTATGCCAAAAATTGCTCCAAGCGACAGTATTTTTCTTTGCATGAAATATGAAACTTGTATTATTTTATTTAGTTTACGGCTTTATGCTATAACGTTTAAATCACTAATCTAATTTTGCATAATTGACATCGAATTCAAACCGTTGGGGAACACGCTGGCAGTCCGATGGCTCGGGCTGCCAGCCCCACATTTTAATTATAATTTAGATAGTTCTATCGCTTTTTGATGTAATTGAATCTGCTCTACAGGAATTTCAATTAATTATAATTTGGCCAGATCGTCTACTTGTTTTTTGATATAATCGAATCCACTCTGCCAGAATTTTGCTTTAGAAATATCCAGACCATGTTCTTTTAGTAATTTTTCAGGTTTTTGTGAACCGCCTGCAGATAAAATATCTGTATATGTTGAGACAAAATCATCTCCTTCATTTTTGTATGTCTGGAATAATGATACTGCAAGTAAATTGCCAAATGAATAAGAATAGCAATAAAACGGTGAATGATAAAAATGTGGAATACAACTCCACTCTATTCCAAAATCATCTGAAATATCTACTGAATTTCCAAATTGTTCTTTCAGATTTTTTCTATAGATATTTGATATGTCATCAACTGTTATTGAGTTTGCAATTTGGTTGTGGGCTTCAATTTCAAATAGAGTAAAGAATGATTGTCTTCCAATTGTTGCATAGAAATCATCTATCTTATCTGAAAGCATACTGGCTTTTTCACCATCTGAGATTTGATTTGAAATGTTATCGTAGAGTAATAATTCTGAATATGTAGATGCAGTTTCTGCAAGTGGTAATGGTGCATCTGAAACTAGAATTGATTTATCAGAGGCTGCAACACTGTGCACTGCATGTCCAATTTCATGAGCTAGTGTAAACACATCTCTTGATTTTCCTGTATAATTAATTAAAACAAATGGTGTAATGTATGGAAGTGGAGTGCTACAAAATGCACCATCTCTTTTTCCATGTCTTAATGAATAGTCTATGTGATTTTCATTAAAAACACGTGACGCATATTCTGCAATTTTTGGACTAAATCTATTAAGAGAATCAAGAACAAGTTTTGTTCCTTGATCAAATGTATAATTTTTTTCTGCTGCACTCTTTTTTGATGGTGCATACAAATCATATCTTCTAAGTTTTTTTACTCCTACCCGTTTTGCTTTCTGTTGGAAATATTTTTGAAATACCGGTGCATTTTTCTTACACACTTCTAACATAACATCTATTGTTTTGTCATCCACATCATTAGAAATATTTTGAATTGAAATTGGATTCTTAAATCCTCTCATATCCATTCCTTCATTTTTCCAATTTAGTACAATATTCTGATAAATCTGACCAATTACTCCTTTATTATCTTGGTATTTTGTTAATAGTGATTTGTAAGCTGCCTCTCTAATTTTTGGATTTTTATTTCTTACAAGTGTTGTAAGCTGCTCTCTTCCCATTGTCTTTTTTTTACCATTAACACTTACCGTGTAGGTAAATGCATTTGTTATTTTATCATAAATTTTTACTAGTGCAGAAATTCCTGTAACATCCAAAGTATTGATAATTTTTTCTTCAGGCTCTGTTAATGCATATTTTGCTACTAGTCTCTTATATCGTAGATAATCTGACAGTTCACCTGCATCTTTAATCAATCTCTTTGCATTTTTCTCATCCACTTGTTTTTTCCACCATAAATCAAAAAATAGCATTTTATTTTCTATAGTTGAGCCAAATTGAGAAATTCTATTTAATAGTGCTGTAGCCTCATCTGATTGGGTATTTTCTGAAAACTTTAATCCTGCATACCCTCCAACCTTACTTGCTTTTTCTGTTATATCTTCAATTTCATGTAGTAGCTGTAAAAATTTCTTAGATGACATATTTGGTTTTAATTGAGATTTATTTTTTGCAAATTTTTCAGACTGTCTTTGTATCTCTTTAATTTTCTTATCAAATGTCTGTCTAGTTGGATTTTTGACTAAATCATCAAGATCCCATATGCCTTTTTTGTAATTTTGCACAGTTTAATTCAAAATGAACTGTTTCTATATCTTTTGAAAATAATTTAACGTCTAAATAACACAATTTCAAAAATAATCTTGGATCCGTCGTCTAGCCTGGTTTGGATGCTGCACTCACACTGCAGAGGTCGCGAGTTCAAGTCTCGCCGGATCCATTGAATAATTCTAAAAAATTAGAATTAGTACGATAAGGTTTTATTATGAAATACGTTGATTGTTAATAATGAAAACCGGTCTATTCATAATCATAGTATTAGTTTCTGGATGCTTTGCAGGAATAATTCATGGCGGAATTAATCTTGTAATAGTAGAGCCATACCTTGATCAGGCAATTGGAATTGAAAATCAGACTCTCTTTGCAATTGGTGAAGAAGAAGACACTCCTGAATTTTGGGTAGAATACAATTCGTATCGTGTCTGGCAAAAGGGTGGTCAAGTTTTAGCTGGTGCAATACTTGGAACATCTATTGCAGCGTTAGTTGGAATTGTGTTTCTATTTGCAAGAAAAGTATTGCCTGAAGGAAATAATGTCAAAAAAACACTTGTTTTATCTGGGTTGATGTGGTTTACAATATTTGTAATTCCTTTCTTGAAATATCCTGCAAATCCTCCTACTGTAGGAGAAACTGAAACTGTAGTCTTACGCTCAATTCTTTTCCTATCCTTTATAGCAATTTCAGGATTAGGGGCTGTTGCATTTTATCAAGTTTACAAAAAGTTACAAAATAAAAAAATTCTTGCATTTGCAGGATATGCTGTATTCATCAGTGCTGTATTTTTCTTAATGCCGGAAAATCCTGATGAGATAACTGCACCTATGGAACTAGTTGATGGATTTAGAGGTGCATCATTTGTGGCAGTAACCGTTTACTGGCTCACATTAGGTTTGATTCTTGGTGGATTCATTGAAAAACTTCAAGAACGACTTAAGCTGAAGAATTAGTATGGTAAAAGATCTAAAAACTCCTGGATTTTCAATAATTATTTTATTGGGAAGTATAATGACTCTTGGATTTTTTGTTGTATTTTTTGCATTACTTCTAAAAAAAGGGATCAAGATTGAATCTAAAACATTCACTATAGTTATTTTTGATGTCTATGGAAATCGGGCTCAATTAAGTGGAATTAGAACAAATTTCAAAAATCATGATGTTGCCTTATCTTTTTCCAAATTTTATAAAAAGGAATTCCCTCTCTACACATTTGATGTAATGTCTGCAAATGATGCCAAAAAACAAATAATTCTAAAATAATTTTAGACAGGATATCCATAAATTATCTAAAATCATATCAAAAGTAATGAAAGCGATATGGAATGATGAAGTAATTGCCGAAAGTGATGATACTGTAGTGGTTGACGGAAATCACTATTTCCCAGAAAACTCCATAAAAAATGAATTCTTTAGTAAAACCGCAACTAGCACATCATGTCCGTGGAAAGGAATGGCAAGCTATTATTCTGTTACTGTAAATGGAAAAACAAATACAGATTGCGCATGGTATTATCCTGTTCCAAGTAAAGAGGCTGAAAAAATTAAAGGAAGAGTTGCTTTTTGGAATGGCGTTCAAGTAATCTAAATAGTAGTTTGTAATACGTTTCTTATGGTTGGTCCGCAAGATGGTGGTTTTGGCTTTGATCAGTCAAAAAAATACACTAGTGTTGATAATTTGGAAAAAATTTGTGTTCAATGTCAGGCAGGTCAACACAAAAAATGTCTTTTCAAATCTAAAGAACAACCTGATTGTGATTGTGAACATTGTCTAATTTACGGCTAGAATTAGTTCTAGCTTAGAAAAATAACCTTTAATCATAACTATTTCTATAAAACTAAAATGGAAAAAACCCCCAATGATTCAAAAGCTGAAGTAATTATCAGAATGTTTCCTTCTGATGCAAATCCTGCTGGGAATGTATTTGGTGGTGCAATTTTAAAACACATAGACATGGTTGCAGGAATTGTTGCACAGCGTTATAGTCAGACGAATGCTGTAACTGTTAGTATGGATAAGATAAGCTTCTTAAAACCTGTTTTTGTTGGGAATGTTTTATTTGTAAATGCACGTGTGAATTATGTTCAAAAATCATCTATGGAGATTGAAGTAAACGTTGAAGCTGAAGATATTGCAAAGGGAACTCGTGTTCATACTGGAAATGCATATGTTACATTTGTTGCATTAGATGATAACGGTAAACCTACTACGGTTCCAACATTATGTATTGATAATCCTGATGATCAAAAGCGTTTTGATGAAGGTAAACTTCGAATGGAACGTAGAATAAAAGAGCGAAAAAAATAACTCATACTTTAAGTAATTAATATCAGAATTTTAGATATGTCTAATGTTTTCTATCGGTATAGGAAAACTTTTGGTCCTGGAATACTTTTTGCTTGTACTGCAATCGGTGTATCCCATCTTGTACAGTCAACACGTGCAGGTGCAGAATTTGGCTTTGTGATTTTAGGATTTGTAATTTTAGCAAATGTCATGAAATATCCATTTTTTGAACATGGGTCCCGATATGCCAATGTCACGGGTACAAGTATTATTGACGGTTATGACAAATTAGGACGGAAATTCCTTTTTTTGTATTTAGGAATAACTTTAGGTTCTATGTTTTTTGTTACCGCCGCTGTGGGATTTGTAACTGCTGGATTTTTTGAAAATTTATTCCAAATTGAATTTTTGGGAATGTGGACTATGGTTATTTTATTTGCAGTTTGTGGATTTATTTTATGTGTTGGAAAATTTGGGACACTAGATGGAATAATTAAGATAATCGGGTTTGTATTGATTATTTCTACAGCTGTTGCATTCATTTTGGCATTTGTTAATGGACCTGTTGAACAATCAGAGAATTTTCTTCCTCGTGAATTATGGGATGATTCCGGAATATTTTTCTTAATTGCATTAATGGGTTGGATGCCTACTGCGATAGATCTTTCTAGCTGGAATAGTTTATGGACAATTGCACGTATCAAGCAGACAGGTTATAGACCAAAACTGAAGGAAACTCTGACTGAATTTCGAATTGGTTATTTTATCACATCATTATTAGCTATTTTCTTTCTGGGACTAGGGACGTTAGTTTTCTTTGGATCTGGAGATTCTCTGCCCAATAATAATTCATTATTTGCACACAAAATTGTTACAATGTTTGCTAATACGATTGGTCAGTGGAGCTATATCATAATTGCAGCATCTGCATTTAGTGTGATGTTTGGGACAATTCTTGCAGTTTTTGATGGTTATTCCCGTTCATTTCAAAAAATAATACAGCTGTTACGAAATAATGAATCTGATGATTCAAGAAAATCATATGTTGGTATAGTTTGCATACTTGCAATTGGCTCAATTTTAATTATAATGCAATTTGGAGATAAATTAAAAGAGTTAGTTGACTTTGCAACAACCTTATCTTTTCTGGTTGCACCAATCATTGCAATATTAAATCATAAATTAGTAATAGGTAAATTTCTACCTAAAAATTCACAACCTTCTGTATGGATAAAAGGACTTAGTATGTCTGGTATTGTGTTCTTAACGGGATTTGCACTATTCTTCATTTATACGAAATTTTTCTAGAAAATCACACAACTTATAGATATTCTAAGAGATGAGTGAGTTATTATGGTAAAAAGTAATTATGAGATTTTAGGCGTGCCTGAAAATGCATCACGAAATGAAATTCGTACTGCATTTAGAAATCTTGCATTAACACATCATGCAGATAGGGGCGGTCAGGATGAAGAATTCATTATAATCAAACAAGCGTTTGAAGATCTTAAATCTGGAAAAAAATTCCCTGACTCTCTTGATGAAAAAAAGCGTAGGTCAAAATTCTTTTGGGGAACTGATGAAGAAGAACGTCTTCGGCAAAATACATTATTGTCTAATGATGTTGCAAGAGAAATTAAAGTTGCGCAAGAATGGATTGATGCATTAACAAGAACTGATGCTACCGGAATTAGATTATTTGGTTCAAATGAATTAGGACAAGTAGAAATTGAGCGAAAACCTACTGGTGCTTTATCAATTAAGGGTAAATTCTGGGCTGGAAAAATTTCATACCCAAACCATGTATTCATGTGGGGCAGCATGACTAGTCCTTATTTTTTAGATGACGGCGATTCAAAAACAATAATTCATCTAACACATGGTACCTTCAAACTAATGGAGCCGTTAGAAAATGGTTACAATATAGAAAATGGCTCACACATTATTGTAGATAATGGTGATATTGTTTGTGGTAATGTAAATGGAATACGACAACAAGTTCCACATCCTACAGGTCGTGTTGGAATGTCAATAATAAAAGAACATTTTACTAAACTAGAAGCACCGAATGGAAAAATTATTGCAGGTGATGTACGTGAAACTGTTTTGTTAGATGCACAAGAAGTTTTGGCACTAAATCTTATTGATAATGTAATTGTAAGGGGAAAGAAGATTTCTGTCTTTGGTCCTAAGGTTAGTTATGACGTATTTTTTGAGCTAAAGAAAGGTGGAATGATTCGTTTCTATGACAAAGGCTCTGGATTTGATATTAGTGATGATGCAATATTGAAACTTGAAAATGGAAAGGAATTTTTCTTAGATGATCTTAAAACTAGAAAATTAATTGGATTTGGAGGGCGAGATATGACATATGAGTTTCTGGATAAATTAGAAGAAAGTAGTGGTGTGATTCCGTCTAATTGGACCTCTAAATTTTCTGGTTTGTTTAAGAAAAAATAATTACTTTTTAATTCCCAGTGCTCTGTTTTTCAATCTTAGTTGAGTACTTCTGCATTTTCTACATCTTGTAGCACTCATATCTAATCTTGCACCACATGAAATACAAATTTTCATATGAAGTCTTGCTTTTTGCGCAATCTGTTTTTTTAGAGGATCTGCAACTGGCATAGTAATTCGTGAAAAATCTGTTATTTATTCTATTAGCTGTTCATTTTTCCAGCTAAGAGTACTGCAACTTCACCTGGTCTTTTTGCAACCGGAATGTTTGCCTTTGCGAACATGGATATCTTTGATTCTGCAGAACCATAATTTCCCATGACTATGGCGCCTGCATGCCCCATACGTTTTTCTTTTGGTGCTTGACGTCCTGCAATGTATCCAACTATTGGTTTCTTGAAACCTGTATCGATAATATGTTGTGCCAAAATCTCTTCAGAGTCTCCTCCAATTTCGCCTACCACTACCATGGCTTCGAGATCTGGGTCATCTTTTACCATGTCAAACGCATCAATCATTCTTGTACCATTTACTGGGTCTCCACCTATTCCTATTGTGATATTTTGCCCAAATCCTGCGCTGGTCAAATTATTAGAAATTTCATAAAGTAGTGTACCGCTTTTTGATAATACTGCAACCTTTCCTGTCGAAAACGGTGTGGCAGGCATAATTCCTACCTTGATTAATCCTGGTACAATCACTCCTGGAGTGTTTGGTCCAATAATTATTGCGTCTTTTTTCTTTGCAAGTTCAATTGCCTCCATAGCATCTCTAATTGGAACATGTTCTGGAATTGCAACTAGTAGTTTAATTCCTGACTCTAATGCATCTTTTGCTGCACCTAGGAAAAATTTTGCTGGAACAAAGACTATTGATATTTCCGCACCTGTTGCATCCACTGCTTCTTTTACTGATTCATAAATTGGAATTTTATCTTCAAATTTCTGTCCACCTTTGCCAGGTGTAACTCCTGCAACAATGTTTGTACCATACTCTAACATTAGTTTTGCATGTGCTGATCCATATTTACCGGTAATT
>JAOMAI010000008.1 GCA_028344155.1 Candidatus Nitrosopelagicus sp. | reverse complement strand
TCGAAAAGCTTTGAATTATCATATTATTAAGCCTTAGTAGAAACAAATACAATTTTTTTAGGTCGTATAACAAGTAAAAATATGTCCGATGATGTTAAAAAAAAGGCAATAGAAATGCTACTAAGTGGTGCCACATTACTTAGTGAGCCATGTCCATACTGTAAAGGAGTCAGAGTGATGAAAAATGGAGATGCCTTATGTGTTAGTTGTGGAAAATCACCCGATAAAGGACTAGAAAAAAAGAGTGAAGAACCTCAAAATGACTCACCGGTGAAAAAATTGGAGGAGAAATTACAGAGTATGACAGATGAATTATCAAATGAAAAAGATCCTGAAAAGCAGCAAAACATACTAAAATCGATTAATTTACTCATCGACACGATATCTAAGCTAAAAAAGTAGTCAAAAACTTTTTATTCGTAATTTCTTGATTTGATTTATGGCAGATAGTAAAACAAGTGCAGCACTTCCAGCATCAGGTGCAGGTCTTTTAAGATTTTTTGAGGATGAGACAAAAGGCGTTAAAGTGGATCCAAGAATTGTTGTTTCAATTCCAATTAGTCTGATCGTAGTCTCATGGTTGTTAGATATACTGCTAATTCCTTGATCAAAAAATGCCTGAAAAAGATGACGTTAGTAAGATACATGACAAGTATACATTATCTCTGATTAATCCATCATCACATTATATTTCGCTAGCAGTATCAATTGTAATTGCAGGATTAATTGGAGCATTTACTGCTGCGACATATTTGGGATCAACTGATTTATTATTTCCAACAATAGCGGTCATAGGAGCATTAGTTGGAACACAATTTTTAGATATTTTATTTTCAAAACATAAAGAATATTCAAAATCATTACACGTTTCATTATTTGGAAATGGATTATTCTTTGTTAGCACACTGATAGGATTTGGGGCAATGGGACTGTTTGAAAAAGATGGATTAGATTTGTTTTACGTTACAATGGGAATGATTGTATTTGCAAGCTTTAGAATCGGAATTTTCACAACAATTCTAGGAGCAAGTTTAAAGAAGGCATGGGCAGTTGCGTTTATTCAACCTCTAGCAATGTATTTAGTTTTGATACCACCAGAGATGTGGATAAGTTCACTTACAAACCCAATGGCATTATTTTTTGGAGCAATATTTTTAGGATTAGCAACAGCATGGGCTTATCTTACTGACAAGGCGGGACGACCAGGATTGAAAAGTACTCATGAATTGATTCAAGCTTATGTTACATCAATGTCTAGAAAAGACCCAGACCCATTAGAGAGAATTATTGAACAAAGTGCAACAGAATCAACTGTATCTACATCACAATTAAGATTTGAATCATCAGATAAAGAAGATGATTTCAGAATGGTATTACCAGATATCCATCCAGGTCCATTTCATCCCATAGGTGGAAGTAACATTACAGATTTGATTTACAAGAAAATGGATTCATCTGCAATGGTCATGCATAGTATTTCAAATCATGATCTAAATTTACCTACACAAAAAGAGGTTCAAAATTATTTGAACAGCTTGCAAGAGAGTAAGGTGCAGCAAGGAGGGGCAGTGTGTACAGAGCCAGTAGCAGTCACAATAAACAAGGCAAGAGCAGGAGGATTACTATTTGACAGAACTGCATTGTTATTTTTGTCACTATCACCTCACGGAATGGAAGATTTACCACCAAACGTTAGAAGTGAGATTGAACAGTTTGCAAAAAATAGAAATTTTGAGCAAGTTATGATTGTGGACACTCATAATGCAATGGGGAAGGATATTTCAAAAGAAGATTCTGAAGATTTGCTTTTGGCTGCAAAATCTACACTTGACACATTGAAGACTAAACAGAGTTACCCGTTCAAGTTTGGTTTTGCTAATTCAGAAAATATGGAATTAACTGAAAATGATATTGCAGGAGGAGGAATTGCAGTTTTGTGCTTAGAGATAAACAATAAAAAATACTTTTTGGGGTGGGCAGATGCAAATAACATGGAAAATGGAGTAAGAGAAATCATCGTGAAACATTTTGCAGATAATGGATCAGAGTTAATTGAGATTTGCACATCAGATACACACTATACAGCAAGCGGTGCAAGAAATAGAAATGGATATCATCAATTAGGAGTATTATCAAAACCACCAGAATTATCAAACTGGTATTTTGATTTGGCACAAAAAGCTGAAGCAAAAATCAAAGAAGGATCATTCGAGGTGTTAGAACATCAAACAAATGTAAAGGTTATGGGACCAACAATATTTTCAGATTATTCAAAGATAATGGATAAGACAATGAATATTACAAAATATTGTCTAATAGCAGATGCAGGATTATTCTTGGCGGCTATTTTTCTATAGATAGTTTAAAGCTAGTATCTATCTCTCTAACCTGCGTCTCTATGGTGACCGTGCTAAGATCTTATCGTTATCAGACAGATATTCGCCAACTGAACTAAAGTCACCAGTAGAAAGAACTGAAACTAATATACAACTTGCAACAATCATCATCATGACGATACCTAGAGTTTTGAATTTCAATATCTATTTGAATATACAAGGTATATCTAAACCAGCATGAGAATCTAATCTTTAGAAATCCGGATATACTCTATGATGCCTATTTTTCTATAGATGCAAGAGAATCTAAATTTCCTACAAATTCATCTAAAAATGACGATAGTTTCATTATAGGTACAATTGGTACATTCTCAATAAATTGAATCTCTTCTTGGTGAAGTGTTACAATAACAGGAAGTGCAGACATATTTTCATCAGATACATATCGCTTTACACGTTGAACCTGTTTTTTCACAATCTCATCTAATGCAGATTTGCTCATAGTTTTCCAATGTTTGCAATCTATCAATAGCGCAATATCCATTTTTGTTCCAACGACATCAATTTCCATTCTAGGTTTTGTTAAGATGAGATTTTTTGTTACATCAAAATCCTTTTTTTCAAGAATTAATCCAGTGATAGATTCAAAATCCTGCCAGGTGAGATATTCAGATACAGATTCCACATCGGCACCAAGTTTGATTGCAAATAATGCGGTTTGAAGTCTATCATTAGGAATATCAAAATCTACAAGATCGTCATTCCATGTGCCAATCCCATTTTGTACTAGTGTGTATAGTAGTTCTTTTGCGCTAATTTCATCTAATTCTGTAACAATGGAAAAATCAGTAATGCTCACTCCACCTTCAAGTATACCGTTAATTCCCTTTACAACCTGTTTTGGATTCATGTATAATTCAGTTCAATTACAATTGTATTAAAATGCTAAAATTTATCCAAGGTGAAGCATTAGTTGAAACAGTTGAAAATTTTTAAAATAATTATCATTATTTGTTTAATATCTATAATTCCACCAGCATTTGCTCAAAAAGGTACGTATGTAGATGAAATAAAATTCATACAATATCTTGATGAGAATACCGCCTTAGAAGAAGTCAAAAATGGAAATCTCGATATGTATTATTACAGAATTTCTTCAGACAGAATAGAAGATTCTGAATCTAGAGAAAAGTTGAAGGTGTATGAATCAACTGGAGGATACTACAGTATTTTATTAAATCCTACAGATGAAGGACCGTTCAATCCATTTTCAATTCGAGAGATACGATACGCTGTGAATTTTCTGGTGGACAGAGATTTGATTGTAAATGAATTACTAGGAGGATTTGGAACATCAATGTTTTCAAATTATGGAAGTTTTTCTGCAGAATATTTGAGAGTCTTAGATGTGATTGAAACTTTCCAATTTAGATACAATCCATCATTTGCAGAGAAAGTTATTACAGATGAATTGACAATACGTGGAGCAGAGAAAATTGATGGAATATGGAATTATGAAAATGAACCAATAGAAATTACATTTTTTATTAGAAGTGATGATCCTGTTAGAAAAGCGATAGGAGAAATTCTATCATCAGAGTTAGAAGAAATTGGATTTAAGGTGAACAAGGAATTTGGAGATTTGAATAAAGCATATGTTGTAGTTTATGGTTCAAATCCTGCTGAACAGAAATGGAGTTTGTACACGGAAGGATGGGGCAGTTCAGGTTTTACAAGATATGATTCAGTGACACTTGCCCAGATGTATTCTCCATGGTTTTCAAGCATGCCTGGAAACAATAACCCATCAAACTGGAATTATGGAAATGAAAAATTAGATAAATTGACTCAGAGAATTTACTCCGGAGAGTTTGATGACAAAGATGAAAGAACTAGCATAATCAAAGAGGCAATGAAAGAAGGCGTAAATGAATCGGTTCGAATATTCCTTGCAAGCAAAATTGATCAATATGTTGTAAATCAAGAAGTAGATGGAATAATCAATGCATTAGGAGCTGGAGTTCCAAGTAGATTTACGCCGATTAATGTTAGAACTGATTCAGGAACACTAGATGTGGGTGTAAAGCAAATTTATCAAGCAGCATGGAATCCTATTGGAGGATTAGGTGATACGTACAGTAATCAAATTTGGCTCTCAATTACAGACCCAATTTTAACAGGACATCCATTTTCAGGAGAGATGATGCCAATACGAAGTTCATGGGAAGTAGAAACAAATGGAATTGTATCATCAGTGGATGTTCCAAATGATGCAATAAAATGGAATGCTGATTCAGAAAAATGGGATAAAGTAGGAAATGGATTTTCTGCAAAAAGTAAGATTACATATGATTTGAAATTTAATCAATGGCATCATGGCCAAGAGATGAACATGAATGACATAATCTATTCAGTGTACTTTCTGTCAGAATGGGGTTCAGAAAGAACTGAAGATGATAGAACATATGATGCTGATTATTCCCCACAAGCATCTCAAGTTTTGAATACATTGAAGGGAATTCGTGTAATTGATGATAATACAATTGAGGTGTATACTGATTTTTGGCATTTTGATTCAGGAGAGATTGCATCATGGGGAAGTGTTTGGAGTAGTATGCCTTGGGAAATTATGGCATCAATGGAACAAATCGTAGTGGATGGAAAAAGCTCATTTTCACGTACAGAATCAATTACAAAAAACATCAATTGGCTTTCATTGATAATCCCAAATGATGCAAATCAGGTAAAAATGCAATTGGACACTTTTAAGAAAAATGAACACATACCAAATGCACTAAAACAATTCAATCCACAAAATGGATTTCAAAATATCAGATATGATTCTAGTCAAGAATGGATTGATGAAAATAATCATGCAGTGATTAGTAATGGTCCATTTTATCTGGACAGATATTCACCAGATTCAAGGATGATAGTTATCAAATCATTTGATTATGGAAATTATGTTTTTGAGCAAGGAAAATGGAAGGAGTTTGAGAATGTCAAATTTCCATCAATCAACTCAGTTGAGTTTACACAACCATATGTTTTAAACTCAAATGAAGAAATTCTTGTTTCAACAGAAAACTCAACTGAAATTCATTACTTTATAGTAAATTCAGAAGGCAAAATCATTCTAAATGGGATTAAAGAAATAACAGATGATAAGGCAAGTATCAATTTAGATAGAAATTCAGTAATTAATGAAGGAGTTCATACTATCAAAATTTTTGCAGCATCAGATGATGTTCTGAAACCGTATGAATACTCAAAAAGTTTCATAATAATTTCAAATGATAAAGAAATTCCAAAGATAGAGGTGATTAGTGAGATAAAAGAACCAGAAGTAAATTATTGGTACGTATTATCAATTATTCCTATTTTCAGCATTATTGCAGTTTTAGTAATTAGAAAATCAAGGCTTTCTGCCAATAACAAATAATGTTCCAAATTCACGTTTCCATTTGGATTTATTTTTAGAATCCGTAACATGTTTTGAACGAGTGGTAAAGCCAACCTCTTTGAACATTTGCTTCCATTCTTTTTCAGAACGTAAATCCATTGGAATATTCATATCTTTTACCCATCTAGTGGTTAAAGTATTATCACTGTAAAAATCAGTTCCACAGTAGAATGTACCACCCTTTTTGAGCAGTTTGAATACCTTTTCTAATGCAGATTCCATTGGTACAGAATAATATAATGATTCCATTGAAAAAATTATATCAAATTTTTCTTTTGTATTCCATGATTCAAGTTCAGTAACAAAATAACTTTCTTTTTTAGATGAAGTTTTAGATATTGCATTTTTAATCATCATCTTGCTTTTGTCAATTCCAATTGCTTTGATACAAGAGTGTTTTTCTGACATTTTTCGTACCACCCATCCATTACCGCAACCGATATCAAGAAATCTGAAATTTTCTTTTAGAGATAGTTTATCTAGAAATTGGTTTACAGTAGTGCCATGTCCTTTTTCCATTTCTTCGGAGCGACCAGTATTTGCCCATACATCAAATAATTTTGAAGTTTTATCCATTTGAGATGTTAAATTCTACTTAATTATATTCATAGCCATATTCACGTATGATGTTATTTACCTGATCTTCAGATGTTACTTTTTGATAATCATGTAAGAGATTTTCATTTAATTCCAAAAACGTATGACCCCAATTGAACTTCTCTAGTAATTTTTGGGATAATTTCTCATCACCTAAAATGAAAGCAGCACCTGCTATTGCCTCAACAGTAGTTAATTTGTTAATTTTTGAATAGTTTACTGGATTTCCAGCTAGAAGAGGGGGTAATTTTCTAGATAGTCCAAGAAAGTTTTTTTGGAAAACTTCTTCTGCTAAAGCCCATGAACAGTCAATTCCAGTTATAGATGTGAAAAGCGATTTTTCTTTATTCAATAATGTTTTTTTTGCATATGGATGTAATAGAACCGTTTTTGATTGAGATTTTGTGATTTTTTGTGCCAATCCAAATTTGATTAATTTAGCAGCTGTGCATTTTTTCGGATCATCTTGATAAAACATTAAGAGATTGATTTTCATATTAGGATGATTTTATAGAAGGTTTTGTGTTTTACTCTAATGCTACGTATGATACCTTGTAATAGAATCTAGATGGTTGTTCATCTTTAATTATTTCTACATTCCAATTATCAATATCAATTTTTGAAGCAGAGTCTTCAGGTACGATTGAGAATTTTTCTAGTCTTACATCATCTCCACTGTATCTGATTTTATAATTAACATCATCAATTGTGACAATTGAATAAATTGCACCTGGTTTTCTAGTTGATTCAGTTACTAAACAATCGGAACTTTGTCCAATAACACATTGACCACTAGAAGTAGTGATTCTGAGATTTACATCAGATTCTTCACCTCGGGCAGAAGTAAATAGCGAACCTTGAATTACACGAGGAGCAAGAGTTGAATCATCAGTAGATTTTTCAGTCAAGATGATTGAAATTTTATCATCTGCAATTCTATTGAATTTTTCAATAATTTTTTTCGAAACAGTTGTGGTGGATTCAGGGACAGGAGTTCCAATTACTTCAGATTCATCTACTACAAAAAATTGTTTTTCAAATTCACCGAAATGAGTATCAACAATTATTGTGTACAATCCTAGAACAGAATTTGAAGGTAGTTTGTAATTCCAGAAAAATCCAGGTCCGTTAACGCCCTCTTGAACTCTTAATTTCTTTTCAGAATTTCCAAATCCACATTGCTGTCCATCAAAACAATTTATTTTTGAAACATTAGGAGTGTTGACTTTTACAGATACGCTATCATAATAATAGATATTATTTATTTTTCCAGATATGCGAACTGTATCACCAGCTACAAATTCATCTTTTTCCAAATTTACTGAAATTGAAGGTGATAATCCACCCTTAAGTGAAGAGTCAGTTATTTTTACAGAGGTTTCATCATGATAACCATAGTAGTCAGCTTTCACAGCATAGATACCATCTTTGAAGACTCCAGCACGAAGTTCAAAGACCGTTGCATAATTACCTTCTTCATCTGGATATGCCTTGTAACTCATATCAGTAAGAAGGATTTTTTGTTCTTTCATTATGATAGTACCATCATAACCACCTTGACCTTGTCTATCTGATCTTTTGGTAGGAATACAATCACCAGCAGCACTTGCCTCACATTGTCTATTTGCAGCAGTATCAGGACGAACTACGTTACCATCTTTATCTTTGTAGTATGAGCCACCTTCTCCACTTCCACCACCACCAGTGTAATTTTCATCTGAATCAGGAATTGTAGTTACAGATGCAGCACTAGAAATGGTCATAGACCTAGGATATGGAATTGATACCTCCACATAGTTCATCATTGCTTGAGCATAATTGGTGGTGTATGAGTGACCATCAGATGTTTGAGAACCAGAATTTCTATCAGCATATGTGGATGTCAATGATGTTGGATCTTTTACTAGTACTTTGCCGGCTACAATTAATTTGTCACCAACATTAAATGTTAAATTTTCATCACATACAACAGATTCCATAGAAGGAGGAATTTCACCTTTTCCTATACTCTTCATATCTTTTAAAATTTCACTAACATCCGCACGATTACTTTTACAGATTTTCATTGTGAGAGGTTCTTGAGTTTCAGTTTCGACTATAACTTCAGATTGTGCAGATTTTATTTCAAATTGAATTGATTCAGTTAATTTAGTTGATGGGTGTGTTGCAATAGCAGTGTATGTTCCATAATCAAATTGAATTGGATATAATACAAGACTCATTGAAAATCCACCTACAGGATCAGGATTTGCTCTTATAGTGAGTTTTTCATTTGGAGAATCTGCTTCATAATTAAAATTAGATTGTGCAGTGCTTCTACGATCTTCAGACATCAATGGCTTGCCATTTGGATCAAGAAAAGTAATTTCCACATATTGTATAGCTTGATTTCCAGTGGGTTCCCAATTAGCAACTTTTCCAGATAAACTCATAGCAGTTCCCAAAATATATTCAGATTGGTTACTAGAAAATCCAAGTGGAGTTCTGATATCCACAAAGGATTCAGGGTTTTCAACAACTTTGAACTGTACTACGGCATTACCAAAATATTCCGAAACTTTTACTCTATAATCGCCATACACATGTGAATAATCATCTATGTCATTAACTTGTTCTACTAGTCCAAATTCAAAAGAAAAAGTGCCATCTCCATTCAAACGTACACTTTCTTGCAGGGTGAAAGGATCAGGTCGGATATGTTGACCCTTGATATCATCAACGTTTCTAGTTAAAACACCAGTTTGTAATACTTCTAAATTCATAGTTTCAACAAAAATAGCATTACTTCTACCAGTAATTTTGATTGTATCTCCAACAGAGTAGACTTCCTTATCAGTAGAAATTGAAATTGGAACATTTTCTTTTACATCCTCAGATAAGATGAAGCTAGCACTTGCGTTTATGACATTTTCCGAGGAATCATAACGAGGATTCTGTGATTTATACGTACCTTCAATGTTGTATGTGCCATAAACAGGATTTACAATTTCCATAAACATTTGAGTTGAAAAGGGATAAAGTTGTCCACCACCATGTTGGAATACTGTTGAAAATTTTTCATTTGGAAAAATTGTTCCTTCAAAAACAATTTCTTGGTTTGGATTAGTTACTGTATAATCTAACCCACCATATAGTATCGTAGAATTAGTATCAGCAGACATGATTACAATTTCACCAGGAATGTAAGATTCCTTGTCAGTAAAAATTTCAAGAGTTTCTTTCTCAGATTCAGATGCAGCAGATTCATCTTCAGTATTAATAGTAAAATTTAGATCATTAGTGTATTCACCATAAAAGATTTTTACATCATAATCGCCCTGATTAAATCCTAAAACTTTTTGTAGATTTAGTGTTGCTGAAAAACCTAAGTCTCGATCAGGAAATAGTGCAAAATTTTTGAAATAATTTGGGCCTACTACGTTTATTTTAATCATCTCAGGAGAGTTGGAAGAAATTTGTGAATTGAATAATTCTTCAGATACAGTTCCGGAAATAGTTACAGTTTCATTGAATACATATTCAGTTTTGCCTAGAGTTGAGAATAAAGTGAAAATACTTTCTTCAGTATTGATAATTTTTCCGTTGGATGATTTTGGCGTCATTCGTTTTAACTCCCAATCAGAAACAGAGTTTGTATCTAATCCATCAGTAGTTCTTTGCCATGATTTGCTGCCATCTTCTAAGTCTTTGATTAAAGGAGTTTCATCAATTAGATTTCCAGCGGTATCACGAAGTGTAATAGTTTCACCAAAATCTTTAAACCAAAAATTCACATGTGTGAAAGCTAAAAATGAATTTGGTTTAATTATTGTGCCATTAGGAATTTCTAGTGTCTTCCAAGTAGAAGATGGAATCAATGACCATCCACTAACATCAATTTCTGCCGCAGTAGGATTATAGAGTTCCACAAATTCAGAACTATCTGAACCAGCAGGATTAGTTTCAACTTCGTTAATCACTATTTGAGAATCAAATGAACTTTGTGAAAGTCCAGGGGTTATAGTACCACCTAACAATAAAATCGCCATTAGGCCAAATAATAGAGGATTTTTCAAATGCATATGTTACTCATATTCCTATTTTTAGCAATAATAGAATCAAATTGAGAAAAAGTTGATCCGTTAGTCAAAGTCTTATATCTTTTTGAGCACATTACAAAAGATTAGGCATGAATTGGTATAAACCGCTCGTAGAAATCATACATTTGTAAATTTTTTTCTGTCACATATTGGACATTTTTGATTCTCGATTTTTGAGCCACATTTCACACATATTCCTTCACCTACAGACTCTTCAATCATTTTTTTCCTACGACCAACAAAAATTCTAATTCCAAAGTAAATTGCTAAAGATATGATTATTGCATAAATTGGAGGAAGACCAACGCCCATCAAACCAATCAGAAAAAATAATATTCCAACAATTAATAAAAAATCTTTTCTTTTGAGTGCCAAGTGATTTTCTATTCAAGGTTATTGATAAAAAGATAATGCCAAACTCAGATAATAGATTATTTCATTCAATTTCCATACTCTAACTCTTCTTCATCGTTCAGCGAATAATATGACAATTCTTTGTATAAATATGTAAAATGGGAGCGGCGAGATTTGAACGCGCGACCTCTGCGTCCCAAACGCAGAATCATACCAAGCTAGACCACGCTCCCAGCGAACAAAAACAATTGCCCAATTTAAACAATAGAATCTTAACTGAGTAAATTAAAGATAGCTCATGGCACTTGATGATTATATTAAAGCAGGAAAAATTGCAGGTGAAGTTAGAGAAAATGTTAGAAAAACAGATTGGGTAGGAAAAACTGTATACGAAATTTGCGAACATGTTGAAGGTGAAATCAAAAAACGTGGAGCCAAATGTGCATTTCCCGTGAATACCAGTATTAACGAAGTAGCAGCACACTATACAGCAGAACCAAATGATGAGATAATAATTACAGAAAACGATCTTGTAAAAATTGATCTAGGTGCACAGATTGACGGATACATTGCAGATACTGCAGTAACAGTATGTTACAATCCAGAATTTGATACACTTGTTCAAGGCGCAGAATCTGCATTAAAGAATGCAATGTCCATGATGAAAACAGGAATAAAATCAAGTGATGTTGGAAGGACCATAGAAAAAACTATCAAAGATTTAGGGCTAATTCCAATTGCAAATCTTAGCGGTCATTCTTTAGAACAGTACACAATTCATGCAGGAAAATCTGTGCCAAATATTTGGTCAATTGGTTCTTTTAATTTTCCAAGTGAACAAGCATTTGCATGTGAACCTTTTGTAACAACAGGAGATGGATTAGGATTTGTTCACGAGGGAAAAGTAAAAAATATTTTTGCATTAGCATCAAGGAAAAAAACTAAAGACAAAGAAGCAGATGAAATGTTAGATTACATATGGAGTAATTTCAATATGTTACCATTTGCACTAAGATGGTTGCTTGAAAAATGGGAAGAAAAAGATGCTAGAAGAATTTTAGAAGTTTTGATCAAGAAAAAGGCAGTTCATGCATATCCAGTATTAGTCGAAGGAAATGGTCAAAGGGTTGCTCAAGCAGAACATACATTCATTCCAATTGAGAATGGAGTAACTATAACCACTAATCCATAATTACGCCAAAAATTTTTGTGATTAACATTTTTCCATCACATTCAGAACAATCTTCAGAAGTGGAAAAAACAACATCTCCATTAGAAAATTTTCTTTTCTTTATGAATTTACACGAATTACATTCCATAGAAGTGTAACATGTAGAAAGCTTATTTTTTGATTTACTCATTGTGATACACCAATAGTATTTCCAACACCAATCACTAGAACTGATTGTCCAGAAGAAGTATTTTCTCTAATCATTTCATGAAGTTCATCTTTGACAGTTTTTGCACTATCTGCAATATCTTTAGTCATTAGAGTAATTGCTTCATGAATTGATTGTTTTACAACAAGTGCTAGAATTGGAATTTTATTATTAGTAGCAATTTCTTCAATTTTAAATCGTTCAGTTCCAATACCACCAATTGCTGCACCGAATCCTTTAGCTATAGATGCAGAATCCTCACCTTCAAGTTTCAATGATGCGTCAATCATAATTATCAAATCAGGTTTTTTGATTGAAATTATCTTTTCTAGTCCATCACCAGGACGGCCAACAGTTGCATTTGGGCCTTCAGCTTTTAATAAAAATAAATCTCTATCTTCAAAAGTTGTTTTGGACCAGACCGTTTCAAATGCAGCAGGTTCTTTTGTAGTACCCAGCATCATTTCACCAACGATCATTGGTCCAATACCATCACCTATTGGCTGACCGTTTTTTATCGCAGGCATTGCATCTTTCAATGCAACCGCCTCTTCCATAATGAAAGGAATCATCATTTGTAATGGTAAAATCAATGGGAAGTTTTTTTGTTTTTTTGCAGTAAGATAGAGATGACGTGTATATTTATGAAATAATTGTAAAGTTGTAACTATCTCCAATAAATTTTGAAGTTTGGATAGTTCTACAGATGATAAATCAGAAAACATTGTATTAATTTGTAATCTAATAAAATCTTCTCGTGAACGAACTAGATGGTTAATTTTCAAAATAATTCCATTAGGATCCATATCTACAGGCATAATCGTGAAATAATCGAAAAAACTATCCAATTTTTTTGATGGATCAGATTTGTACGTAAGATTTTTTTTCACATATCTAAGAAAATCCTTTTTTGTAGATATAGTATATTCATCTAGTTTTCCAATATCTTTTTTAATTTCATTTGATGAGATTATTAGTTGGATTCGTTGTCCATAAAAAACAAAGATTATGACAGGTAGTATCCATATCAACATCATTACTGTGTCGATATCTTCACCAACCCATGCTAAAAATTCATCAAGATTATAACCAAAAATTTCCAATAATCAATTACTTTAATTTTGTAATTTAATCATATCCATGCAATTGAGAGAGAAAACGTGTAATTTCACGAGTATTTTTATTAATGATATTTTCTACATTGTGATATGCCACAGACAAAACCAATCATCAGTATTGAAAATGTGGTGGCTTCAGCTACAGTAGACCAGAAAATGGATCTTAACGATATTACAAAGAAATTTCCAGATGTTGAATATCACCCAGACCAATTTCCAGGATTAGTATTTAGAATAAAAAGTCCGAAAACAGCTACGCTGATTTTCACTTCAGGAAAAATGGTATGTACAGGTGCAAAATCAGAACAAATGTCGAAAAATGCAGTTAAGACAGTAGTAGAAAAATTAAGAAAAGGGAAAATCAAAGTTAAAAAAAATGCAGTAGTAACAATTCAAAATATTGTCGCTTCAATAAATTTAGGCGGACGAATTCATCTTGAACAAGCCGCAAGAACATTACCAAGAAGTATGTATGAACCGGAACAATTTCCAGGTTTGATTCATAGAATGCTTGATCCAAAAACAGTCATTTTATTATTTTCTTCAGGAAAACTTGTGTGTACAGGTGCAAAGAAAGAAGAAGACGTTTATCGCTCAGTGAATAATCTACACGCACTTTTAGAAGAAAAAGATTTAATGGTTTATGATTAAAAAATTATTTGATTTTTGTTCCTGCAGGAACATCATCATCAACTGTTAACCAAAATGGCTTATCATCAATATCAGCAGCTAACAACATTGCGTTAGATTCAACACCAGCCATTTTTTTGGGTTCTAAATTCGCAACAACAATTACTGTTTTTCCAATAAGATCTTCAGGTTCATAAAATTGTGCACCGCCAATTATTACATCACGCTCCTCATCTCCCAAAGAAATTGTACCTTTGATTATTCTTGATTTTTCAGGGATTTTTTCAGTAAATACAATTTTTGCGACTCGTAGATCTAATTTTGAGAAATCATCATATGAAATATCATCCATAATCAATGAAATATAGACGGTTTAAAATTAATTTCTAAATTTTTAGACTGTAAATTGTATCTAGAATTTGATAAACCTAATATTTTCGAGAAATTGGATGGAGATATGGCAGAAATTAAGACGTCAGTAATAATTAATTCAACTCAAGAAAAAATTTGGGATGTCATATCAGATATCGATAATGAACCAAAATTCTGGAAAGGTACGAAAGAAGTTAGAAATATTTCAGAAGATGGAAATCAAATATCAAGAGAAATTACAATTGCATTTCGTGATCAGAAATGCTTGCAAGAAGTTACGATTGTTCCAAAAGAGACAATTAAAGCAGTATTTACAAAAGGAGTCATAGTAGGAGAAAAAATTCTCACGTTGAAAAATATGGATAATTCATGCGAACTAGAAGCAGTATGGGATGTAAAACTTTCAGGAAAAATGGGCATGTTCACAGGAATAATAAAAAAACATATCAAAAGTGGAACTGAGCAAGCACTGCAAGAAATTAAAAAAGAAGTGGAAAATTGATGGGGGATATTTTCATCGATGTTTTCAATTTTATTTTTACAGTCATACTTGTAGGAGTTTTTTTGGCGTGGCTTTCATTATTGCATTCTATGTATCAATCATTTACCAAAACACCATTTTTAGATATATTTGAAAATAATAGCACGACAACGCCAAAAGTGTCAGTAATTTTACCTGCAAGAAATGAAGAGGATTTTATCTCAAAGTGTTTGGAGACATTAAGTTTACAAGATTACAAAGATTTTGAAGTAATTGCAATTGATGATTCTTCAGAAGATAAAACAGGAGAGATTATCGCAAAATTTGCAAAGGATAATTCAAAAATCATCCATGTAAGTGCAAGAGAAAAACCCGAAAAATGGATGGGAAAAAATTGGGCATGTATGGAAGGATTCAAAAAAGCTACAGGAGAGATTATGTTATTTACAGACGCAGACACAAAATTTGAGAAAAATGTAATTACATTGGCAGTGGCACATCTACAATCAGAAAATCTTGATGCGCTAACAGTTATTCCACGACTTCGTTGTATTGATAGAGTTACAAAAATAACTTTACCGATGTTATCTACATTCCTACATTCAAGATACTCCGCACTGAACGTAAACAATCCAAAGAAGAAGGTAGGGTATTTTTTTGGTAGTTTTTTTATAATTAAACGAAAAGTGTATGAGGAAATTGGCACTCATGAAAAAGTTAAACAAGAAATAATTGAGGATGGGGCATTAGGTAAAATAACTAAAGAATCAGGATATGCATTAAAGATGGTCAGAGGGGAACATCTGATCGAAGCTTTGTATTCAAGAAGTTCAAAAGAAATGTGGAATGGGTTAAAACGATTAATGGTTCCGCTATATCATCAAAGCTCTTCATCAGCAATAGGCGTGTTCTTTGCAGTGCTTTTCATTTTGTTTATGCCAATTCCATTATTAGGGTACTCAGTTATTGCTTTTGAATCAAGCCTATCGTTTACAACTTTACTAATTTCTGCAATTATTTCTACAGTCACAATTTTTTCAGCATCTTTAATGGAAACTAGAATGGGATTAAACCTAAACATAGCGAATTCAATATGTGCACCTATTGGAAGTATTGTCGTAATACTTGGTTTTCTTTCAGGCATTTTACATGCAAACAAATCTACCGCAGTATCATGGAGAGGTCGGAAATATTCCGTTAAGGAATTTTCTCAAGATTATCTTAAAGTGTAATAGGATATAACAAAAATCAGTAAGGGTTATAGTTTAACCAAACATAATTTCATCATGGCAAATAATGGCATTATTGTTGGAGGAGTAATTGCGACTGCAGCAATAATATTTGCAGTGTTTGTATCATTCAATTCAATTGTAGATAATGGAACTGGAGAATTAATTGTTACAAACGGGAATTATGGAGAAACAGTAGGAGAGGTAACAGGAATAGAAAGAGGTTACGAATATTCACTAATTGATATTTTTGAAAAATCTGAAGAAAGTATTGTACAAGTAAGTGTGTTAAGAGGAGAATCCGAAGGAGGAATGGGTTCAGGTTTTGTTTATTCTGATGAAGGATATGTTATTACTAATCAGCATGTCGTCCAAGATGCACAAAAAGTAATGATTACATTTCTTGATGGAGAAGCATACATTGGGAATGTTGTAGGTAGTGATAGAGATTTAGATATTGCAGTTGTTAAAGTCGAACCAACTAATACATATCTACAACCAATCAAGATTGGAGATTCGTCAGAACTAAAGGTTGGTGAAAAAATTGCAGCCATAGGCAACCCATTTGGATTATCAGGATCCATGACAGCAGGAATTGTAAGTCAAATGGGACGATTGTTACCGCAGGAAACTGGATATTCGATACCAGATGTAATACAAACAGATGCTGCAATAAATCCTGGAAATTCAGGAGGACCATTGATTAACATGAAAGGTGAAGTTGTAGGAATTAACACAGCTATACAATCAGCAACTGGGGAATTTTCAGGTATTGGATTTGCAGTTCCATCAAATACAGTAAAAAAAGTAGTTCCAGTTTTAATAGAAAATGGAGAATTCAAACATCCATGGATGGGAATTTCAGGGACAGATGTGGATCCAGAGCTTGCAGAAGTAAGAGAGTTAAAAAGTTCAAAAGGTTTCTTAGTCGTATCTGTAATTGAAGGAAGTCCTGCAGAGACGGCAGGGTTACTCGGAGTTACAGAAACAGAGGAGAGAGATGGTAGAGAATTTGCTCTGGATGGAGATATAATATTATCAATAGATGGAGAAACCGTTAGAAAGATCTCAGACATATTGGTTCATTTACAGAGAGAGAAATCAGTCGGAGATGAGATGGTTTTATCTGTAAACAGAAATGGGGAGATGTTAGAATTAACCATGATTCTCGAAGAAAGACCTCAATAGAATTTCTACAAAATTAAATAGACCGTACTGAATTTTTAAGCAATGAGTGAATTACAATTTGATTCTGAAATTATTCATAAAATTAATGAATTCAAAGAGATCAGTAAAGAAGAGATTTTAGAATTAGCTGAAAGTGCACCTAAAGAAATCTTGTTTGATACAGCGTCAAGAATTAGAGATAAACAGAAAGGTAGAACTATTAGTTTTTCAAAAAAAGCGTTTTTCAATATAATCAATCTATGTAGAGATACATGCTCATACTGTACCTACAAAGCAGAACCTGCAGATGCAAAATTATCATTGATGGGTAAGCAGACAATTAAAGAATTAGCAATTTTGGCAAAAAAATATAATTGTACTGAAGCATTATTTGTTACAGGAGAAAGACCTGAACAAAAATATTCGGAAGCAAGAAAGTGGTTAAAAGATGAAGGGTTTTCATCTACATCAGAATATTTGATTCATTGTTCAGAGATGGTATTGAATGAAGGTATTTTTCCACATACTAATGCAGGAAATCTTACCAAAAGTGAAATGAAAGAACTGCAAAAAACTAATGTGAGTATGGGAATGATGCTTGAAAACTCTAGTCCTAGATTGAGAGAAGCAGGAATGCCACATCATGATGCACCAAGTAAGGATCCAAATGCAAGATTAAATATTCTTAAAAATTCTGGTGAATTGAAAATTCCGATGACCACAGGAATACTAGTTGGAATTGGTGAAAACATAGAAGAATGTATTCAATCGATATTAGATATCAAAGAACTTTATGATAAATATGGAAATATTCAAGAAATCATATTACAAAATTTTCATCCAAAACCAAAAACATCAATGTTTCAACAATCAACACCCGAAGAAGATTATTTTAAGACGGTAGTTGCACTATGTAGAATTATTATGCCGGATGCAAATATTCAGATTCCACCTAATTTATCACCAGAAAATTATCATGAATTCCTATCAGTTGGAATTAATGATTGGGGAGGAATTTCACCTATTACCTCAGATTATGTAAATCCAGAGTTTTCATGGCCAAATATTCAAAATGTTGAGAAGAAATGTAACGATTCAGGTTTTTCATTTAAAGCTAGATTTCCAGTATATCCAGAGTTCATTTCACTAGTAAATGATGACTTGAAACAAAGAATATCTTTAATTGCGGATGAGGAAAATTATGTAAAAGAGAGTTATTGGAAATGAATTTAGAAAATAAAGATGTAGATGGAATTTTACAATATGCAGATCCAGTAATTGCAGCAATTCTCAATAAAGCAATTTCTGGGAAAGATATCACATCTAGAGAAGCACTAGTTCTATTTGATGCAGAAGGAATTGATTTTCAACTTGTTGGTAAAGTTGCAGATTATTTACGAAGGAAAAAAGTTGGAGATACAGTAACTTATGTTGTCAACAGGAATATCAACTTCACAAATGTATGCATAAAACAATGTGGTTTTTGCGCATTTAGTCGAGATTTTAGAGAAGAAGAAGGCTATACACTTCCTATTGAAGAAATTACAAGAAGAGCAAAAGAAGCATACACATACGGAGCTACAGAAGTATGCGTTCAGGCAGGACTTCCGCCAGATATGGAAGCAGGATTGTATGAAAATATTTGTAGAGAAATTAAAACCGAAGTTCCAGATATACACATACATGGATTTTCTCCAGAAGAAATTCTTTATGGTGCAACAAGATCTAACATTTCAACAAAAGAATATCTAAGTAGATTAAAGGATGCAGGTGTAGATACAATTCCAGGAACTGCAGCAGAAATACTTAATCAAAAATTACGTGATAAAATTTCTCCAGGTAGGATTACAGTCAAAGATTGGACAGATGTTATAAAAACGGCACATAAGATGGGAATAAAATCCACATCAACTATGATGTTTGGACATTTAGAAACAAATGAACACAGAGTAAATCATTTAGACACAATTAGAGAGATACAAAAAGAAACAGGAGGATTTACAGAATTTGTTCCACTCAATTTCATTTACTCAGAAGCACCAATGTACAAACATCAACTTCATGAGGGTATTAAAAAAGGCGCGAATTCAAATGATGCATTATTAGTTCATGCAATTTCACGAATCATGTTGAATAATGTTATAGATAATATCCAAATGTCATGGGTAAAAGAAGGACCAAAATTTTCACAATTACTTCTTAATTGGGGAGCAAATGATTTTGGAGGAACACTAGTCAATGAAAGCATATCCACCGCAGCAGGTGCAGAACATGGTCAGCTATTAAGACCAAAAGAGATACGACACTTGATTAGAAGTATAGGAAGAATACCTGCTGAAAGAAATACAACGTATAAGAAAATTAAAGAATTCGAAGTCGAGCCTGCAGGTTCTGAGGGATTAGATGGCGTGGATGATGCAGAAAAATTTGGATCATATTTTGAATTAATTAAAATTAAAAAATATCAATATCAAAATCCTAGAAAAAATTAAGTAAAAGACTTGCCAAATATGCGACAAATGCAATTGTAAGCCCAATTCCTACAAATCGTGGAATAGATTTTCTAAATCCAATGAATAAAACAAGACTAAATGCAATCATTATGTAATAATTTGAAAAGACATCAGAGGAGACAGGTATTCCAACAATAGCTGAAGAAACTCCCAATATCAATAGAATATTGTATATGTTACTTCCAACAATATTTCCTACACCGATATCGGTTTGTTTTTTAGCTATTGCGATAACAGATGTAATTAATTCTGGAAGTGATGTTCCAATTGCAACAATTACAACTCCTATAACTAGCTGAGACAATCCCAAAGTTTCAGCAATATTTACAGCACCGTCAACTGTAAGATGACCACCAAGAAATAGTAATATTACTCCAGCTGCAATCAGACCAAATGATTGAGGATAAGTTTCAATTTTGTATTTTGATAAGAAATATTCACCTTCTAATGCTTCATTTTCGATAGTTTCATTTTGTTGAATTTTTTGTTTTTTAACAGTTTTGATAGTATATGCGGTGAATGCAATGAGTGCTGCAATTAATAGGATACCGTCAATTTGTGAGATTTCACCATCATATGACATTGCTACAACTAACAAGGATACACCAATCATGATTGGAATCCATCTACTAACAGTAATTTTACTTATTAGAAGAGGAGTGAATATTGCAGATATTCCAATCACCATACCAACATTGCTGACGTTACTACCAACAATATTCCCTAAGATTAATTCAGTATGTGAGTTAAAAGCAGCTAATAGAGAAGCAGCTAATTCAGGAGTAGACGTACCATATGCCACTACCGTTAAACCAATAATCATACTACTGATTCGAAGTTTCTTTGCAAGAGAAACACCACCAGAAACGATAGCATATCCGCCAATACATAGAAGTACTAACCCTGCAAGTACACTACCAATATCAAATATTTCCACAACAACTATGCCAAGATATCTTGTTTAAATCACATTCCTTCTCTATAATTCACAATTCTAACAAGGAAAATAGATATCAAGATTTGTCCAAGTTTAGTAAATCTGATCAAATAGCTCAACAATGCATGACTTAACCTTAATATGGTAAAGTACGGTACTATACTGTATGAGAGCAAGACTAACATATGTACCACTAGAAGTGGCAGAACGATTTGAAGGATTCATAATTCAACGAGATGAACAAGTGTTAGACGCAGTTAGAGCAAAAACAAAGGAATTCAATACACTTTCCCTATTGAAATTATTATATCAATTAAACTCAAACCCAATGACATTTTCAGATTTATATTCAAAATCAAAGATACGAATGAAAAAATCTTTTCTGAATTATCTACATTTTTGTGTAGAATACAAATTCATAGAAAAAAAGAGAGTAGGATCAAATATGATCTATACAATTACAGAAAAAGGAAGAATTATGCTTGATTTGTTTACAATAAATGAGAAGAATTAGATCAAAATATTCGTGATGCATATAACAAAACAAACAGTATAGAACCAGTTCCAAAAATAATTATACGAATCATTCCACGAGACATATTTCTTCATCAAGCGAACAAGTAATTAAACAAAACATAATCAATAAAACAATGCAATCTAACATACCAGAAGCAGAGATCTATGAACTAGGGGATAATAAATTAAAAAACCCTACCATTTTTGTCGGGTTTGTGGGAGCAGGACTGGTCGGAACTATAGCAGTAGATCATATGATAAATGAATTAGATATGAAAGAGATAGGATTTCTACGTTCAAAACACTTACCACCATCAACAGTATTCATGCAAGGTAGACTAAGACATCCATTTCGAATTTATTCAAACAATGATGGAAGTATCTGTGCAATAATTTGTGAAATAATAATCAGTGAAGATGGGATTTACAATATCGCCATGGCAATTTTAGATTGGGCGGAGAAAAAAGGCTCAAATGAAATAATAGTACTTGACGGAGTTGCAGATAAAAAACATGACGGAAATGCATTTTTTGCAGCAGAGGTTGATTTGTGTAGAGTTATGGAAGAAAACGACATCCAGATGATTCCTCAAGGATTCATAACAGGAATTTCAGGTGGAATACTAAATGAATGTCTGATTAGAAAAATCAGAGGCATTACATTACTTGTAAAAGCTAATGAAGCAACTCCAGATCCTCTAGCTGCAGCCACAATTATTGACGCAGTAAATAGAGTGTATGAAACTGAGATTAATACTAAAAATTTAAAGAAACAAAAAAAACAGATTGGTGTAGATTTGAGAGAATTATCGGATAAATATTCAGAACATAAAAAAATTGATTCAAATATGTACATGTAGGTGAATGGATATGGCAATAACTTACAAAAAAGCAGGAGTTGACATTTCGGAGATTAAAAAAAGTCAACGAGCAATTGGTAAATTAATAGAATCAACACATAATCTACAAAAAATGGCCAAGATGAAACATGGTTTTGGTCATTATGCAGGTATTGTTGAAATTCCTGGAGGAAAATTATTAGCAACACATACAGACGGTGTTGGTACAAAGGTGATTATTTCAAATATGTTGAAAAAATATGATACAATCGGAATAGATTGTATTGCAATGAATGTTAATGATATAATCTGTATAGGTGCAACACCAATATCATTTGTAGATTATATTGCCGCAAACAAAAATGATCAGAAAATATTCAAACAAATTGTATCAGGATTGGTAAAGGGTGCAAAAAAATCAGCGATGCCAATTGTGGGAGGAGAGACAGCAATAATGTCCGACTTGATTTCAGGCAAAGGTTTTGGATTTGACCTTGCAGGAATGGTTGTAGGAATGCTTTCAAAAAAAGAGATGGTCTTGGGAGATAAAATAAAACCAAATGATGTAATTATCGGAATACAAAGTTCAGGTTTACATTCAAACGGATATTCATTAGCACGAAAAGCACTTTTGTCAAAATATTCAGTCAAAGATAACATCAAAGGAGTTGGAAATTTAGGTAACGCACTTTTACGTCCAACCGAGATTTATGTAAAGCCAGTTTTAGAGGCACTAAAGAAATGTAAGATAAACGGATTAGCACACATTACAGGAGGATCATTTACAAAATTATTGAGATTGAAGAAAATAGGATATCATTTGGATAACATGCCAAAGACTCCAGCATTAATGCAATTAATTGAAGATACAGGAGTGAAAAATGAAGAGATGTACAAAACATTCAACATGGGAGTAGGATTTTGTATAATTTCACCAGAAAATCAAGTCAAAAATATCCATAAAATTTTCAACAAATACAAGATGAAATCTTATGAAATTGGCAGAATTAGCAAAAACAAGGGCGTTTTTATTAATAAATTGAAAATTGCATAGAAAATAACATCTTGTCTTAGAAAATTTTACTAGATTTGGCTTATATGACGTAATTCTAAAAATATTAGATAATGGCGGCAGAAGCAGGCTTCATTGAAGTTATCATTGCAGTAGGAATCTTACTAGCAGCTGCAAAGCTAATGGGCGAATTATTCAGTAGAATAAAGCTGCCAATCGTGCTAGGAGAATTATTGGCAGGAATGATTATTGGACCATTTGCACTAGGAGCATTTTTGCTTCATCCAGATACAGGAGAATCAATTTTACAAATCGGACCAGAACTTAGAACACTTGGAGAGATTGGTGCAATTGTAATTTTGTTTATGGCAGGATTAGAGATGACACCAAAAGAATTTTTACGTGGTGGAAAGGCATCATTTACAGTAGGAACACTAGGTGTAGTAGTTCCATTCTTTGCAGGACTTTTAGTATTTCAAGCATTTGGATTTGACGCATTACAAGCAATGATGATTGCAACCGCACTTACTGCAACTAGTATAGCAATTTCAATTCAAGTACTAAAGGAGTTTAATAAGATTAAATCACCAGAAGCTCGTTTAATTATTGCAGCAGCAGTCGTAGATGATATTTTGGCAATTGCAGTATTATCTGTCGTTACATCATTTGGAGGTGCAGAAGCAATAGACAATATTGATTTGGTAGATGTTACATTTACGATTCTTAAGGTATTAGGATTCTTTGCAGCGATATTAATTACAGCCATTTTCGTAATTCCAAAAGTTATCACACCTAGAATTTGGAAAGCAACAGGAAGTGTAGAGGGAATAGCAACTGCATCATTCTTTGGTGCTGCAGCAATTGCAGGTATGTTGGGATTATCTCCAATTGTAGGAGCATTTGCGGTAGGAATGGCTCTTTCAGCCACAAAAGTATTTGAGAAAATAGAGAATTTCATTAGTAGGATAGGATTGATTTTTGCGCCATTGTTCTTTGCAATAATTGGTGCGCAAGTAGACTTTAGAACGGTAAACCTCGATGTGTTAATGTTAAGTGCAGTTGTAATTGCAATTGCAATTGCAACTAAATTATTTGGATGTGGATTACCATCAATTCTATTTTTGAAAAATAAAGCAGCAGGAATGAGAGTAGGAATAGGAATGATTTCAAGAGGAGAAGTGGGATTGATTGTTGCAGGAGTTGGATTATCATCAGGAGTACTAACAGGAGATGTATACACAACGATCGTTCTCATGGTAGCAGTCACAACTATAATCACACCAATTTGGTTGAAGATGGATTATAGAAGAGAAGTTGCAGTGAAAACAGAGGATAATTAGAGAATATGCAAATGTTCAGTGCAAACTATTTTTAAAAATTATTTAAATCATACCGGTTCAGAAAACATCCATGAGCGATAAGTCTAGAGAAGAGATACGTTCAGAGTATGAAAAAGACTATCTAGAAAGATTAGCAAAAAAGAAGGAAGTGGAATTAGACCAATATGAAGAAACTCCAATGAGCGAGGAAGAAAGAACACAAAAAGTTGAAGATGCGGAAAAAGTTCAAAATGAATCTGCTGCACAAGTTCAAGCTTCATCAGCTGCAAAAAATCAATCAGAAGATGAAATAAAAAAGAAAGCAGAGTTTGAGAAACAAGTATCAGCATTAAGAGAGGAATTGCAAGTACTCAAAGAGATGGTAACTTTAACTGACGAGTTAGAATCATTAAAAAAACAAATCAAAAAACCATCTAGAAAAAAGGCAAGTAAAAAGAAAGTAGCTCCTAAGCGGAAAGCAAGTAAAAAGAAAGTAGCTCCTAAGCGGAAAGCAAGTAAAAAGAAAGTAGCTCCTAAGCGGAAGTAAAATATCATTTAAACCATTTTATGTTGCATCGATTTGCATAAAGCATGCAGAAATTAAGTGAGGATTTTTTACATGCGTGTAAAGAAATTTGTGAGAAATTATCTCAAATTGATAATCCAGTAAAGAGTCAAATTAAAAATGAAATAAAAGAAGTATGTGCAAAATATGCACTAGAACGACTACCTAGAAATTCAGAAATATTATCATCTGCAACCGAAGAACAATTCTTAAAGCTTCAGAAAGTTTTGCTAAAAAAACCGGTCAAATCAGCTTCAGGAGTAACAGTCATTGCAATAATGCCAAAACCGTTTGCATGCCCACATGGAAGATGTACTTTTTGCCCCGGAGGAACAGAGATCAATACTCCAAACAGCTACACAGGAAAAGAACCGGTGACACTTAGTGCAATAGAGGATGATTATGAACCTGGAACTCAGATAAAAAGAAGAATTGAACAATTAATCGCATTTGGTCATGATCCTACAAAATTAGAGTTAGTTATCGTAGGAGGGACGTTTCTGTTTATGCCAGATGAATATCAACGAAATTTCATAAAATCATGTTATGATGCAATTAATGGATTTGAATCAAGTAGTTTAGAAGATGCAAAAAGAAATAATGAAAAAGCAAAAATGCGAAATGTTGGTTTCACAATAGAAACGAAACCAGATTATTGTCAACAAAAACATGTGGATATGATGCTAGATTATGGAACAACCAGAGTAGAAATTGGTGTTCAAAGTCTAACTGAACGAGTTTACAATATTGTGAATAGAGGTCATAATTTACAACAAGTGATAAGTTCATTTCAAATTGCAAAAGATGCAGGATACAAAGTTGTTGCACATATGATGCCAGGACTTCCAACTATGAGTCCAAAAGAAGACATTGCGGATTTTAAAAAATTATTCGAGATGAAAGAATTCAAACCAGATATGCTAAAAATTTATCCAGCTTTAGTTTTAAAAGATACTCCACTTTATGATGATTATAAATTAGGAAATTACAAACCGTATTCAACAGAAGATATGATTAATGTTTTAACTGAATCTAAAAAAATAGTTCCAAAATGGGTTCGAATCATGAGAGTTCAACGAGAAATAACAACAGATGAAATTATTGATGGTCCAAAGATGGGAAATTTAAGACAAAAGGTTCATCAGGAATTAGAAAAACAAGGAACATCATGCAAATGTATTAGATGTAGAGAAGCAGGTTTGAATAATAAAAAAGAATTTTCAGAATTAAAATTAGAAAGAATAGATTACGAGGCATGTGGTGGAAAAGAGGTATTTTTGTCATTTAATGATGAAAATGACTTAACATATGGATTTTTGAGACTACGAAAACCTAGTCAAAATGCACATAGAGAGGAAATTACCGATAAAACATCAATTGTGAGAGAACTACACGTACTAGGAAAAGCAGTGGGTATTGGTGAGCAAGAAGAATTTAGCTTTCAACATCAAGGAATTGGAAAAAGATTAATGATGAAAGCAGAGGAAATTGCTGCAACAGATCTATCATCAAACAAATTATGTGTTATCAGTGCAGTAGGTACAAGAGAATATTATAGAAAATTAAATTATAAAAATAATGGACCGTATATGGCAAAGGAGTTGTGATAAAATATGTCTGAACAAAATGTTATAGGAAAAGGTACATGGATTGACAAACTAGCATCTGAATTAATTGAAAGAGAAGAACAGTTGGGTAGAGATACAAGTTTAATCAGAGTTGAAAGTGGATTAGGTGCATCAGGTATTCCTCACATCGGCAGTTTAGGAGATGCCGTTAGAGCATACGGAGTAAAACTTGCTTTAGAAAATATGGGATACAAATCAGAATTAATTGCATATTCAGATGATCTTGATGGATTAAGAAAAATTCCAGCAGGATTTCCAGATTCGCTTGAAGAACATATTGGAAAACCAGTATCGCTAATACCAGATCATACAGGAGAACATGAATCATATGGAATGAATATGAGCAGTAGGCTTTTGGATGGATTAGAGAAATTAGGAATAGAATACACCTTCAAAAGAGCAAGAGATACCTACAAAGAGGGCTTACTGCAAGAACAGATTCACACAATCTTAACACAGAGTGAAAGAATTGGAGCCAAAATTGAAGATTTAGTTGGACAAGAAAAATATCAAAAATTCTTACCATATTTTCCAGTATGTGCACAATGTAACAGACTGTATGTTGCAGAAGCAACAGAGTATTTATCTGATGAAAGAAAAGTTCGTTACAAATGTTGCGACGCAGAAATTGGTGGAAAAATTATCAAAGGTTGTGGACATGAAGGAGAAGCCGATATTAAAAAAGATCTTGGAAAATTAGCATGGAAAGTGGAATTTGCCGCAAGGTGGAGTGCATTTGATATTAGATTCGAAGCATATGGAAAAGATATCATGGATTCAGTCAAAGTGAATGATTGGGTTGCAGATGATGTTTTGAATTTCCCACATCCACATCACATAAAATATGAAATGTTTTTGGATAAAGGTGGAAAGAAAATATCAAAATCACTTGGTAATGTCGTAACATCTCAAACATGGTTGAAATTTGGAACACCAGAATCAATACTATTGTTACTATACAAGAGAATCACAGGTGCAAGAGAATTGGGTTTTGAAGACATACCATCACTCATGGATGAATATAATGAATTAGAGAAAATATTTTTTGGAAAAATTAAAATTGATAATGAAGCAAAATTGATAAAATCAAAAGGATTGTATGAATATGTGAATCTGTTAACGCCTCCAAAGCAGATGCCAGCCCAAGTAAGTTATAGACTTCTTTTAGAATTATCTAAGATTTTCAAAGAAGATAGAGTTTCAAGAATAAATAAAAAATTAATCGATTATCATGCAATAAAAGAAACATCAGCTGAGATTGATAAATTAATTGAAATGGCAGGAAACTTTGCAGATGAGTTTGATATATCAGATGAAATTGATATCGATATAGATTCAAAGATCAAAGGTGCACTAAGTAAACTGATTATTCTTTTAGAAAAAGATGAAGAGATTGAAGATTTACAAAATGAGATATATCAAATTGCAAAAGGTGACGACATAGAACCAAAAGATTTCTTCAAAGTACTATACCAAATTATTCTATCAACTACTAGAGGACCAAAAATAGGCCCATTCATTTTAGATATTGGAAAAAATAACGTAGCAGAGAAAATTGGTAAATACGTGAAATAAATGGCCCATAACGAACATAATAGACAGAAAAAAGGCGGAGGATTTTTTCTAATAATTTTTGGAGCATTGTTGTTGTTTTTAGCACCAAATTTACACACAGATAACCCAGAATTAGGAATTGTATGTTTAATCTTCGGAATAATAGTCGGAGCAGGAGGATTCTATGTGAGATTTATTAAAAAGGCAAAACGGATCTAAAAGTTAGAATGGGATTATTTAAAAAAACAAAAAAGGAGGATGTTAATGTTTATGAGGAAACAAATGACAATCTACAAAAAATTAAAGATGAAACAGAAAGTGAGATTGAAAAATTAGAAAGTGAGATTCAAGAGAAGAATCAAAGATTGAGTACAATACTAGAAAAAATTCAATTATCAAAAAAAGAATATGACGAAATTGTAGGCAAAATAATTCAATCAAAAAAAGAGTTACGTGCACATGGAACTTCACAAGTAAATACTAACGAAACAAGAATAAACAATCAGAGTAAAGATAATATTTCAAAAGATATTAGCGATTCAAAAATAGAATTAAAAAATATTCAAGATGATATTGCTAAAAAAATAGAAATTAATCAAGAATTAGAAGAGAAGATTAAGAAAAATCAGCCATTTTTTTCAGATTCAGAAAATCAAAAAAAGAAAATTGATGAAGAATTGAATCAAAGAAGAAATGAGTTAGAAGTTCTTAAAAAAAGATTAGGAGAAATGAAAAAGACAGATACAAAAAATAACGAAGGGGATGATTCAAAGAATGTGGTTGAAGCAGCAAGTCAAATAATTGCTACAACAAATAAAAGATTACAAGATACAACAAAAGAGCTTGAGGTTGTCAGACAATTATTAGATAAAGAAAGAAAGGCTCATAACGAAACAAAAAAGAAATTATAACATTAGTTATAATATTTTTTCCATTTTTTCACTAAATCATCTTTTTTGATACCTAAATCATATGAAGGAGAGGTTACTTCAGAAAAAGATTTCACATCTACTACTACTACATGAGAAATTTTGCTTTTGATGCCTTTTTTCTCAAAATAATCAAGGATGTTTTTGAAATCATCTCCATCTGAGAGAATTTCAGCTAATCCTTTGAATCTATACCCCAAACGAGAAAAAGGATCTATCACATTAATTTCAATTGAAGGGTTTTTTGTTAGATTTTCAATTGTTTGAGGAGATCTAATGTTTGCAAATACTAATCTTGAATCATCAAGAATTGCAATTGTCCCTTTTGGCGAAAGATTTGGAGTACCATCTAAAGCGACAGTTGCAACATAACCTAATTTTTGGAAATTTACAAGATTTTTCATCTCGTCATCAAATTCAATCATAAAATGAGTTTAGATTAGAGCTAATTAAATTCGTAAATTATCTCATCAGGTCTGCCGCAACACCATAAAATAGGAAGAACCCGATTCCACCTGCTAGAATTGCAATCCATGTTGCGATATCTTTACGCTTTGGCATAATTTGCAAGAAATACGTCTTAATAATAATGCATTCCAGATCAGAATATGTCAAAACTTGGAGTGATAGGTAGAGGCTTTATGTTCATAGTAGTAGGACTTGTTACAATTATCGTAGGCTCATTTTTGTTACGCGGGAATATGCACATGTGGGATAAAACCAAACCAGATGAATCCAAAGATAAGAAATAATATTCAGTTCTGACAAATAGCCAGCTCATTTTCTACCCTAATGTTCATATTCATGAAAACCGGAATTATACATTATGCTCAATACAGTTTTCAAAGATGCAATAATCAATCGTGAAAAAACATTATCTATTCTCAAAGGACCAAATTATGAAAAAATTATACAAAAAGCAAAGGAAAATTGGATTGACTATAAACCAGAAAAACAAGAAGTAGTTTCTGCAGGTATTGATAGTAGTTTCAACAGCACAAAATTTCAGGGCGCAGAATTATGGGCAGTAACAGCAGTGTCGATAAAAACAGACGGAGAGATAATTGCAGACTTGCACGATTTTGGATTGGATACAAATCCAGTATTAGCATCATTAGCAAGTAAAATGGAGATTGATGCATGTAACATGTCAATTGATAATGCCGATTTAGTTTTGATGGATGGATCACTTTATTCACAGTTTATGACAAGACAAGCATCATTAACAGAATCAATGGTTAATGCAATGAAAAAAAGAAACAATGTAGTATTTATTTCAAAAACATCAAACACACGAAAACAATTTGAAGATTTGGGGGCCATTGCAGGGGATATTTTTTATTATAATCATGCTGCAAGAACACCAGGATTTAGTAAAATATTTGAAGATTCAAAATTTGGGAAAGATAAAATCATTACATCAATTTTTGCAAGATTAGCAGATTCATTACCACTAATCAAAGTAGAATTATTTGGAACAGGATATACGAATGAAGATTTCAAACAAGTATTGAATAAAATTTACAAAAATAGTATCAGCGGATATCCATATTCCCTAAAACTGGCTCACAATAACTGTAAAATTTCAGGAAAAGATCTTGTAAAACTGGCAAGTATACATGGACTATCAAATGAGATTGGTTCAAGGGAGGTTTTAGGATGAGTCTAGGATTTGTGGTAGGAGAATCAAAGCCAAATGTAGTGACAGTGCAGTCATCAAGAGCGCTTCCAATAGGCGAGTATGTCATAATAGAGGTGGATGAAGGTAAAATTGTAGGTCTAGTAGAAACATCATTTGTTACAAGTGCAGCATTATCTGATGTGAAAAATTTTGATGAAGCAGAAGAAAGTATTGAACTTGCCGAACTCAACAAGCGAGATAAAAGTTATACTGGGAAAATTTTAATTTTAGGTTTCTTGGAAATGTTACGAAAAGGAAAAGCAATACTTCCTGCAATTCCGCCATTACCAGGAACCAAAGTAATCAAAGCAACGAAAGCAGATCTTGGAGATATTTTTGCACCTGAAAGAAATGAATGGTTGAAAATTGGTAATCTTTTAAGAAATGAAGATATTGATTCAAAAATTAATCTAAACAAAATTGTTTCAAGACATTTAGGAATTTTAGCAATGACTGGAATGGGAAAAAGTAATCTTGTTTCACTACTTGCATCTAAAATTGCAGCATTAAGCGGAACAGTAATTATTTTTGATTATCACAATGATTATGCAGATTTAGACATACCAAAAATTAATGTAATTGATGCAAAAATTAATCCAAGATTACTAGATGCTGAAACATTATCAGAAGTTTTGGAGATTAGAGAAGGAGCAGACATTCAGCAGAGAATTTTAAGAAAAGCATTCACACCTGAAGTTAAAGAATCTTCTAGTTTTTGGGAAGCATTAGACCAACAAGTGCAGTACATTGGAAGTGATCCGGAAAGAAAAGAAGAAAGACATTCAGCAGATAGGGTTCAAGATAAAATTGATGATGCACGTAATAGATTTGCAGATATTTTAGATCCAGACATGGTATATCCTGTAGGATTAATCAAAGAAGGAAGACTCAACATTCTCAATGTTTCAGAATTTAGTGACAAACAAGCAAATGTTGCATTAGGATATTATCTTCAAGAATTACTTAACGATAGAAAGGCTGCAAGTAACGCAAAAAGTGCAAAAAGTAAATCAAAGAAAAGTTACATGTTCAACAGCCCAATTTTTGTCATTATTGAAGAAGCTCATGTTTTCATTCCTAAAGGAGAAGATGCTAGAGCAAAATATTGGGCAACAAAGATTGCAAGAGAAGGTCGTAAATTTGGATTAGGATTGTGCGTAGTTTCACAAAGACCACGAAATATTGAGCCTAGTATTCTCAGTCAGATGGGCTCTTTAGCAGTAATGAAAATGGTTCAAGAAGATGATCAACATCAGATTGCATCTGCATCAGAATCAATTAGTAGAGATTTGATTGCTCAATTAACATCATTAAATGTGGGCGATGCTGTATTGGTAGGTCAATGGGTCAACTTACCAGCAATAATTCACATTGATGAGATGAAAGGTAAAGTAATTGGTTCAGACCAAAATGCAGTTGATCAATGGACGATTGCGAGAAAATTTCAGGATGAAAACAAAGGACAAGCCCAAGGAACAGTACAAAAAGATCTGTTATTAGATTAAAATGAAATTTTCACATATCTCAGATACACATCTTGGACTAATCCAATATGGATTACAGGAAAGAGAACAGGATATTTATGATTCATTTAACCAAGCCATAGATATTTCAATACAAGATAAAGTTGATTTTGTAATTTTTGCAGGAGATATTTTTCACACTCCAAATCCAAGTGGGACTGCAATTTTACAAATGGCAAATGGATTAAAGAGATTAAAAGAAAATGAGATAGAGTCTTTTTTTGTTTTAGGTGAACATGATATTAGTAGAGTACGTTCCACCCCAATTCCATATGTGTATCATAATTTAGAATTTTCAAAATATGTGGGAAGAGGAGAACCAGTATATTACAAAGATGTCATGATTGTAGGTTTTGATAAAATAAGAAAAAATGAAATGACAGGATTGGAAGAGAAATTTTTACGTGTGGAATCTTTAGCTGATGAACATAAAGGACATAAAATTTTGGTACTTCATCAAGGAATTACCGAAGTTAACAAATTTGCAGGTGAAGTTAATTCTACAGATCTTCCAAAGAATTTTACATATTATGCAATGGGCCACCTTCATGATAAATTTCTTAAACAGTATGATCATCTAAAAGGACCATTAGCATACCCGGGTTCTACAGAAATGACCACTAGTGAAGGGATTAAAGAGACAGAGAAGGGATTTTTCAAAGTTGATATTTCAGATGACGAAGCAAAGCCCGAATGGATAAAACTCGATACAAGACCACAAATTTCAGTAAAAACTAAATTTGAAAATATTGATTCAGTGATTAAAGAATTAAATGAAAAAATTTCAGGATTGGAAAAGAAACCAATAATTGAAATAAAAATTCATGGAGAAAATTTAGAACGTGATGTTATAGAAGGAAAAATAGCAGATTTAGTCATAAAATCATTACACTTTTCATGGAAAATCTTTCAAAATGATGATGAATCATCCATATTGTTAAACAGACCTGCACAAATTGATCAAGAGTTATTCAAACTTGCAGTAAATTCTTTGAAATCAGAAAAGTTAGCACATTTTGCAATTAATGAATTATTGCCATTATTATCAACAAAACAAGTCAACAATGCAACACAAGTTGTTGTAGAAAATTTTAGTAATTTTTCTGGAGAAGATAATGATTCATAGTATTGAGTTAATTGATTTTCTAGCACATCATGATACAAAGTTAGAGTTTAACAATGACGCAACAGTATTTGTTGGTCAGAATGGAGCAGGTAAATCAAGCATAATTGATGCAATTACATTTTCACTGTTTGGTTCACATATGCGAAAGAATAACAAAAGTCTCATACGACGAGGAGCAAACAAAGCACTAGTTAAAGTTGAATTTTCTGCAAATGGAAAAAAATACAGAACCGTCAGACAAATTGATTCAAAAGGAACACTAACCGCACAATTTTTAGAAAAAAATGGAGAAGAATTTCTGCCTATTGCAGAAGGAGAAAGGAAACAGTTTGGAGAATCCATGACTAATGAAGTTGAGAAAGTTTTAGGAATGAATTTTGAAAAATTAAAAATTGCATCAATAGTTCAGCAAGGAGAACTTAATTCAATCATAAAAGCAAAACCAAAAGAATTCAAAGAATTATTGAATACAATAATTGGCATAGATAGATTGGATGTTGCAGTAGAATCGATGAAAGAAGTTCTAAAAGAATTTAGAAAAGATACACAAAATAAACATGGTTTCGATGATACACAAATTGAATTACTAGAAAATAAAATGAGCGAATTTGAAAATGAGATTTTAAATTCAAAACCAAAGATAGTGGAGCTAGAACAAGAGAAAAAGACTACAGAAAGAGAGATTTCACAAATTGAAGAAGAAATTGAGAAGGACAGTGTAAAGGAGTCACAGATAGTAGAATTAGAAAATCAAAAAGAGGAATTAGTATCATATGCAAAAGATGCAATAAAAAAAATTCAAAAAGAGGTTATAGAAGAAGAAAGAAAAGTTAACGAATGTAAAAACTGTTTTTCAATCGCTAATGAAAAAGAAGCGATAGAGATTGAAATTTCAAAACTTAATTTAGAATTATCTACAGTAATGAAAGACGTTGAAGAATATGGGAAAAAGAAGATTCGTTTTGAAGAACAGAGTGAATTTGCGAATAGATTAGAGTTAAGAGACGGTAAATGCCCAGTATGCGATTCTAAAGTGGATCATCTAAATCCATTATTTCAAAAAGAGCATGTTGAAGAAGAGATTAGCATACTAGATGAAAAGCTAATTCAGCTTGAAGTGAAAAAATCGGAACTAGAAAATTTAATTCAAGAAAGAACAGATAGATTAAGAAAAGCAGAAAATGCAGATATTAAATTAAAGACACATAATATTTCAAATGAAATAGAACTAGAGCATATTGTAGAGACTGTTAAAGAAAAAATAAGGAAAATCAAGGAAATACCAATTACAATTAATTCAGGACAACTTTTAGAGGCATCAACAATTGATGCACATGCAAAAATGAAGTATGAAAAAATTTTACAGATTGAAAAAACTACAAGTGGATTTAATCAAGAACAATTCTTAGTAAAGAAAAGTGAACTTGCAAATAATCGTCAACGATTACGAGAAATTGATCAAGAATTTGGTGCAGTATCTAATAGAATAGAAAATGCCCAAAAACAACTTGAAAAAAATAAAAGTTCATTAGATGAGTTACATGAAGTAAGAAAATATGTTATAGAGTTAGAAAATATACAAAAAAATGTATACAGTATAGATGGACCAGTTGCAAAAAGCCTACGTTCATGGGCATTAGAAATTATTTCAGAAAAAGCATCTGAGTATTTAGAAAAATTAAATACAAAAATTCAAAGAATCTCACTTTCACAAAAGACAAGAGATGTCAACATTACCTGTTATGCTAGATCAACCATGTTAGAATTAGAATCACTTAGTGGTGGAGAACAAGTAAGCATCGCATTATCGCTAAGATTAGGAATGGCTCATCTCTTAGGTTCCTCAAATCTTAATTTCATGATATTAGATGAGCCTACAACACATCTAGACAGTGAACGTAGAAAAGCACTAGTTGAAGTGTTATCTCAGTTAGCAAATATTAGAGGCGAGAATGCTTCAATGCAGTTTATTATTATTTCACATGATGCAGAAATTTTTGAAGACTCATCTGTAGAAAATATTTATAAATTTGAATCGGCAATTGATGGAACAGTAGTTAGTTTACTTTAGCCACCAGTAAGTTTACCAAACTTTTCATTTTTACACAATGTTTTCATGAATTCAAGATTAGACAATGCAACTACTGCAGAATGTCTTACAGATTCTTCAGGATCATTTAGTGCTTTTTCTAAAACCTCAGGCTCACCTGTAGAACCAACAACTCCTAGTGCGACTGCTGCTTCATGTCTAACAAACATACTAGGATCATTTGCAGTGGCATCTTCAAGTGGTCCAATTCCGCTACTATAACACATCTGGCCTAGTGAAAATGCAGCCTCATGACGAACTAGTTCATTTGGATCATCTTTGAGAACTTTGGCAATATATTGGACTTTATCCTCACCACCAAGATCAACTATGATACATGTGGCTCTACATCTAACAACATAATCTTCATGCTCTAATAATTTGACAAAATATTCAGTATCTTGTTTTTCATAATGAGATTCCATCTCTGCAAAGAGATCAATTCTAGATTGTGGTACTACATCCATGTTTGAGGTTTTTTTCAGTCCTTTTTAATTCCTTTTTTTGAAATGGACGTTATGTTTTTTAATAGAAAACAAAATCACAAAATTTATGGTAGTAATTGGAGAAAAAGCACCGAACCTCAAATTAGGAAAATGGGTTCAAGGAATGGATACAAACTTTGACAAAGAAGGAGATAATGTCAAACTAGTTGAAGTGTTTCAAGTAAATTGCCCAGGGTGTTTTATGCATTCAATTCCAGAAATAATTAACATTTATCAAAAATTCAAAGGAGATGGATTATCAGTAATGGGCGTAGCAACCGCATTTGAGGATTATGACAAAAATACATTAGAGAATTTAGAGATGCTTCTTACAACAGGAGAAGTTGTTGGAGATACAAAACAAGCATTATCTCAATATGGCCAACTCAATGAAGGAAAATTATCATACAAAATTCCATACCCAGTTGCAATGGATTCACTGGTAAAAGCAGGAGAGCCAACTAAAGAAAAGATGACCGCATTTATCAAAAATCAGATACCAGATTTTGACACACAGTCAGAGGATTACAAAGAGCAGATTTTTTCCAGAGTAAGAGAGTATTTCAAGACAAAAGAATACTCAGCAGAGACATTTGAAATGTACCAATTGAATGGGACACCATCTACAATTTTAGTGGATAGAAAAGGAATACTACGAGACGTTTCATTTGGTCAAACAACGAATTTGGAATCTATGATTGAGAAATTATTAAACGAATAATTTTTTATATTTTTTCAAAACTATCAAACCAATAAAAGAAGTTGCAAGAACTAATGGTGCAATTTCATGAAATTCAGGGATTACATATGTTCCAAAAATTTCAATTGTGTTATTGTTAGAATTAAACGTGATATTCATAGTGTCGCCATCAAGGATATAATCAGACTCTACATCATCAATTATTACAATAAATGAACCATCTTCAAATGGAGTCATTATCTCATCGGATAATTTTATAGACAATATTCCATTGTCTCCAGGATCAAACAATGTAAAAATTAGTGAATTAGTTGATTGGTTTTCATCAATATCATCAACATATCCATTAGATATTTTATAATCAATTACATCTTTAATGTTAAAAATATCAAGATATGTAGTTCCAACTATCTCAATTTTGTGTTTTCCTATTCCCGTGAAATCCATCGTTACAAATGTCGTATTACTTCCTGTTTGTAATTTTGGTGTAAATTTTTCACCGTCAACAAATATTGAATAATCGCCACCAATCAATACATTAGGAAAACTTATCTCAAGTGAATTATTTTCTATAGAACTTAGAACAAACAATGTTATTGATTTTTTTTCTTTATCAAAATCAAGATTGGTTACATCAAGATTTCCTGTAGCCTCAACTGTAAATGTATAATCATCTGTTTTTACAGGAAATGTGAATTTAAGACCAGTTTTATCAGAAAGTGGAGCTGCAGCAGCAAATGGAATAACTATAGACAATATTACTAGAAAAATTAATAATTTTTTTATCATGCAGCAGTAGAAATTACTCTTTTTCTTAATTCTTTATCTTTTGAAATACTTGGATGTGATGGATCTGCTAAGATTACCTCATACCAGTAATGTTTACCGTCTTTGTACAGAAAATAAGAACCTAAAAGTTTCATATTTGGATATCTTTCAAGGACACGTCTATCTGCCACAGTTTTCATGTTGTCATCTTGTTTTATTCGAGTTACACCAAGATGTTTTGGACGTCTTCCACCTCGTGGTCTCTGACGTCTCATTCCACCAGTACCAACTCGCATTCTAATTACAACTATTCCTTGTTTTGCTTTATAGCCAAGTCGTCTTGCACGAAGGAGTCTACTAGGTCTTTCAATACGTGTAACTGCATCTTCTTTTCTCCATACAATTGCACGTTCTCTTAATATGATAGAATTTTCCTTCCACATTTTGTACCATACATCATCTTGGCTAATCGTCATTAGATTCATAGAAAAAAATCCCCTTAATAATCCTATGAGAAAAAAATGCAAAATTCATTATATTATGTAATAGAAAGGTAATGTATGAGACAGTATTTACTGCTAATACTCGGAGTCAGTATTATTTTTTCAGGTAGCGCTTATGCTCAAAGCACACAAGATATCGAGATAGTAATTTCATCTTCCAACTACAATTATGGAGAGAAATTGGATTACAAAATAATAGTTTCTGAAATTACAGGAGAAGATGCAGTTATTTTTATTACAAATACAATTGGAAATAAAAGTCAATTATTATCAATACCAATATCACAAGAGGAATCAAGAGTGATTGCCCCATTTGCATTTGATAGTGTAATATGGAGTGAGGGTAAATATGAATTAGAATTACAATATTCAGGTGCCACATCAATTACATCATTTACAATAGTTAATGATGGAACAATTGGCATTCCATATTGGATAAAAGATGTATCAAAAATTTGGGTAAGTGGACAAGCGAAAGATGATGAATTTGCAAAAGCTATTCAATTTTTAATTGATGAAAATATTATTTTCAATGCTAATCCAAGTAAAGAATTACAAATGCCAGATTGGTTTAGAATGACAACCGGATGGTGGGTAAGTAATCAAATCCCAGATACAGTTTATGGTGATGCATTACAATTTTTAATTGATGGAAAAGTAATTAAAATTCCAATTGATCAAAAATCATTTGATCAGGAATCATCATCAGATAAAACTTTGTGACTTTTCTTTCCAATTCCCCATAAAATCATCATAATCACAATTCCAATTGACATTCCAATTACTATAGAATAGATAAGAGGGCCAGTCCTCATATCAGATGCATTTTTTTCCATAGGAGATAAAATACATTCACCGTTTTCATAAACAGTTCCATCACCACAT
>JAOMAI010000007.1 GCA_028344155.1 Candidatus Nitrosopelagicus sp. | reverse complement strand
ATGACATGCATTAGTTAGTGAATCCATGATTTTTTGCGTTATATCATATTCACTTAATTGTAAAATATTTGGTTTAGGAAGCGCTTCACGAACAATACTTTTCTTTACATTATTTGGAGTCATTTGGAGTCAAGGTTAATGATGCCTCAGGTTTTTTTATACTTATCTCGGCATCCTTTATTCTACTCCTGTAAACCTTGAATCTACGACCTTTTTCAGAAATTTGCCAGCTGTCTACATGAATTAGTGTGAGCGTCTCTAAATCAGAGATTTTTTTATAAACAGAGCTTAAAGGAATTTTATGTTTTTCAGATAATTCTGCAGCAGTTTTTCCTTTTCGTATAATTGAGAAAATAATTGCACGGGATTCTGCATCAGCTAACATTTCAATAACTTTCTGAGTTACGTCATATTTTTTTAATTGAGGTAAGGTGATTCTTTTTGCCATAAATGTTGCTAACATAGTCAATATTTAAGGCGCATTATATATTCTTAGAATCTAGAATGAGTTTATAGAATGAATTAATGACAAGGAAAACCTGCGGCATGTCTCATGTCATGTGTTAATTCATGTATGAACATTTCATCAAATGCTTGTTCACCCATAACTACACTGAAAATATGACCTTGATCAAATCCCACAATAAACAAGCCAAATCCGAATACAAGAGCCAATACAGCAATTGCAAGTTTAGAAACACCAGAAGTAGTAATTGTAGCTTGTTTCTGTGACATTGATTTTTTGAAGAAACTTATCTATTTAAAAGTAATTAAAAACCGGCTCATTGTATGAAGATCTATTTTTTAGCAATACCAGTAATTATTGGAGTACTCATAGGAGTTGGACTTGTTAATAACTTAGAACAAGACTCCAGCAATCCATCAGTTTTAACAAAAGAGAACCTAATTAATGGATCAATCATAATGGGCAATCCAAATGCCAAGATCACAATAGTTGAATTTGGAGATTACCAGTGTACTTTTTGTTATAAATTTCATGATGAAACAATGAAAAAAATTACCGACGAATATATCAAAACAAATAATGTGAATTTTATTTACAAAGACTTTCCATTGAATGGTAAACAATCGATTTTGGCATCTGAAGCAGTCTATTGTGCACAAAAACAAAACAAGTTTTGGGAATATCATAATACATTGTATAATAATTGGGGAGGGGAAAATACAGGATGGATAACTGAAAATGTGTTACTAGGATTTGCCAGGGATTTAGAAATGGATCTGGATGATTTTAGTCAATGTTTAGGAAATTCTGAATTTAGACAAAAAGTTCTGGATAATGAACAATTTGGGCAAGAAATTGGCATCAATGCAACACCTTCATTTTTGATATTCAATGATAATGAAATGTACAGAATAATTGGAGCACAGTCATTTGAAAAATTTGAACAGGTATTCCAAAAACTTGGAAACTCATGAAATTAATATTATAACTAAAGAAAGTTGCCTGATTTTTAGAATCTAGACATCATAACCAATAGTTTTCATACCATAGCAAGGCTTGTTTCCCTTACTCCAACATTTACAAGAACAAGAAACAGCTTTTCCAGTTTCTAAATCTTTCACGACTTTATGAAACACTCCTTCTCTAACTTTTGATTCAATTGATATTGTTTCATATCGGTCGTCTTCCGAATTAGCCATTATTGTTAGCTAGCATATCCCCTAAAAAAAGTTAAAAAAATAGGCATATTATGCACGATCAATTATCAGGCATGAATTATGAATGGAATATTAACGTCATATGTTCAGATTATCTATGGAAAGTGAAACGAAATATGTTGCTTTGGAAAAATTCCTAATGGATAAAACTGAAAATATCACTCTAACATTCATAGAAATTAACGAGATAATTGGAGAAAAACTTCCAGTGCCAAGCGATTCAGCAGTATTCAAAGCAGGTTACAAAATTGAGAAGATTGATTTTAAAACAAAATCAGTAATATTTTCAAAAATTGAATAATCAACTAAAAGTCCGTTAAGGCAAGAACAATCACTAATGTTAATATTCTGAGTCAAGGACTATTAGAAAATGGGAAAATTTGAGGTTCAAAATGTAGATTCTGTAAAAATGTACAAGATTAGAAAAACATTAGAAGAGTTAACTCAACATTCAGGTCGTGGAACCGAACTTATCACAGTGTATATTCCAAAAGGTCAACAACTTCATGAAGTAATGACACAGTTAAGAGAAGAACAAGGCACTGCAGACAATATAAAATCAGATTTGACTAGAACTCACGTAGTAGATTCATTATCAAAAGTACAACAAAGATTGAAACTATACAAAAAAACACCGGAGAAAGGATTAGTAGTATTCTGTGGTGCACTTCCAAGAGAAGGAGGAGGTCCACCAGGAAGTGAAGTTGTGAAAATATACGAAATAGACCCACCTAAAGATTTGACCACATCATTATACCGATGTGATGATCATTTTCATACTGATATTTTGAAAGACATGTTACAAGATGATAACATTATTGGACTATTGGCAATTGATGCAAAAGATGCAGGTTGGGGATTATTACACGGAGACAAACTAGAGGTTTTAAAACAAACAGGTTCAGGAGTTGCAGGAAAACATAGACAAGGAGGACAGTCAGCAAAACGATTTCAGAAATTAAGGGAAATGGAATTACAATACTACTTTAACAGAGTTGCAGAAATAACTAGAGAGTATTTTATTGACATTTACAAAGTAAAAGGGCTAATAGTATCAGGCCCGGGTCCAACAAAAGAAGAGTTTGTGAATAAAGAGTATTTAGAATATAGATTGCAAAATAATATCATTGCCACAATTGATGCATCATATTCAGGTGCAGAAGGAATCAGAGAAGCATTTTCAAAGTGCTCAGATATTTTATCAAACTTTAGAATGGTAGAAGAGAAAAAAATAATTGAAAAATTATTTCAGGAAATTAATACAAATTCAGGATTAGGAAGTTATGGTCTAAAAGAAGTAATTGAAATGTTAAAAAATAATATTGCAGGAATGGTGATTATCTCAGATGATATCAATATGAGTCGAATTCAAAAAACATGTAAAAGATGTTCTAATGTAGAAGATGAACTGATTGAGTTTGGAAAAAGAATTGCAAGAAAAACAGAAATGAAGAGTATAGCATGTTCAAAATGCAAATCAACTGATTTTGAAATAATTGATCAGGATCTCGTAGATTATATCGCATTAACGGCAGCTCAAACAGGAACTAAGGTGGAGGTTGTTTCAGGAAAAACAGAACATGGAGTAATGTTAGGTAGTTTAGGAAATATAGCAGCTATACTTCGTTATAACCCAAATCGCAGCTAGAAAGAATCTTTAATTTTTTGTTGTAAGTTTGATAATTCATCATCAGCAGGAATTTCTCTCTTTGTCCACATGGTGGCCTTGTCTGCATATCGAGGAATAATGTGTATGTGAACATGAGGAATGATTTGTTTTGCCTCTTTGCCATTATTTTGTGCAATACTAAATGCAACAGCTCCTGTAGCTTTAAGAATAGCATTTGCAATTTCAGGAACCAGAGAAAATAATTCAGCCACTTCATTTTTTGGCATATCTATAATTTTCTCATATGGTTTTTTTGGGATTACTAAAGAATGTCCCGTATCAATTGGGTATTTATCTAAAATTGCAACATGACGTTCATCTTCAAAAATAACATAACCTGGCCTCTTTCCTTCAATGATCTCTGTAAATAAGGTCATTACAGTTGAATAGACTCATAGATAGTATAAACGATATTGATTTATTTGGTCGATAAATTTGGAATGAACAATGGGTAAGAATAGACGTGAAAAGAGAGAAGAAGAACGCGAAGGTTTTGCAAGTAAGAGATCATCACAATATCGAATGAGGAATCTCAAAGCTTTAGGAATTTTATCTATGATTGGAGTTATTGTTACATTTGCATGTTATGAGTTTGTTACATCTACAAATAATGTTCCAGGTGCACCAGAGAATGCGGGAAAATTGGGGGCAGAGCATGTTCACGCATCCATGTTAGTTAGTATTTTTGGCGATAAGTTTGATTTTTCAACACCAAATTATCAGGTAAAAACACCGTGGATTCACTTTGAGAATCAGGATGGAAATACAATACATAGACATTCAACCGGAGTTGAACTTGAATTTTTGTTTAATTCAATGAAAATTGCAACAGATGAAAATTGCTTTGTATTCCCAGATGGAAGACAATTTTGTACAAATGAAGATTATTCATTAAAGTTTTACATTAATCAACAACTGGTGAAAGACATACGAAAATACATCGTACAAGAAGATGATAGAATTCTAATCACATACGGAAATGAAGACCAATTAGCTATTGACAAACAGCTAGCAGAGTTAAATGCACAAGCAATCAATAGATTGTGAGTAAAATGAAGATTTCAAGTAGAAACGTTGTTGAAGGTACAGCTCGTGCTCCACATCGCGCGATGTATAAGGCAATGGGACTTACAAATGAAGATTTAAGCAAATCATTTGTCGGAGTATGTCATACGGGTAACGAGGCAACTCCTTGTAACATACATCTTCCAAATCTTGCTCAACAAGCGAAACAAGGTGTAACGGATGGCGGAGCAACACCAAGAGAATTTAGTACGATTGCAGTAAGCGACGGAATTGCAATGGGTCATGAAGGAATGAAATCATCATTAATCAGTAGAGAAGTGATTGCAGATTCAATTGAACTAATGGTAAGAGCTCACCAATACGATGCGTTAGTTGGAATAGCAGGATGTGATAAAAGTCTTCCAGGAACGATGATGGGAATGATAAGGCTCAACATACCATCAGTATTTGTTTATGGTGGAACTATAATGCCAGGAATGTTAGATGGGCGAGAGTTAACAGTAGTAGATGTTTATGAAGCGGTTGGATCATATGATGCAGGAAAAATTTCTGCAGAAGAATTAGAAAATATTGAAAATGTAGCATGTCCTAATGCAGGTTCCTGCGGAGGTATGTTTACTGCAAATACAATGGCATCAATTTCAGAGGCCATTGGATTATCATTGCCTGGAAGTGCCAGTCCACCTGCAGAAGATGATAGACGAAACAAGATAGTATTTGAAACTGGAAAAGCATGTGCAGATTTACTTCAATTAGGCATAAAACCACTAGATATTGTAACATTTGAGGCATTTGAAAATTCAATTACAATGTTAAATGCAGTAGGAGGCTCCACAAATGGAATTTTACATTTATTGGCAATGGCAAACGAAGCCGGAATTAATCTCACGTATGATGATTTTGAGAGAATTAGGAAAAAAACACCACACCTTGCAGACATGAAACCAGGTGGAAATTATGTAATGAATAGTTTAGATAAAATCGGGGGAATTCCATTAATTATGAAAAAACTTTTAGATAAAAATCTGATACATGGAGATTCGATGACAGTTACAGGTAAAACTATTAAACAAAATTTAGAAGAATTAGCAATTACAGAAATTCCAGAACAACAAATTGTTAGATCAGTAGAACAGCCAATACATGAAGTAGGTACTGCAGTAATTCTAAAAGGTACATTAGCACCAGAAGGTGGAGTGATTAAAACTGCAGGAGTTGAAATGCAAGAATTTACAGGAACTGCTAAGGTTTACGATAGAGAAGAATATGCATTTGAAGCAGTTTCAAAAGGTGAGATAGATGAAGGAGATGTAGTAGTTATCAGATATGAAGGACCGAAAGGAGGTCCAGGAATGAGAGAAATGTTATCAACAACTGCAGCCCTCGTAGGTCAAGGACTAGGAAAGAAAGTTGCAATGGTAACAGATGGTAGATTTTCAGGTGGAACACGTGGATTCATGGTAGGACATGTTGCGCCAGAAGCATTTGTTGGAGGACCAATAGCACTTGTGAAAAATGGAGATAAAATATCAATCAAATTAGAAGATAATTCACTCAACCTACACGTATCTGAAGAAGAATTATCTGTTAGGAAAGAACAATGGAGAAGACCTGCACCAAATTACACTACAGGTGCACTTGCAAAGTTTGCATCACTTGTAGGATCTGCAGCAAATGGCGCCATCACAAAACCCGCACAGTATTAATTATTCAAAATGCTTTTCACATAACATTATATTTTTTGAATCTAGTGTTTTTGCAGTAAGAGAAGTTCCATCCTGAATTCCTTTTTTACAAACATAACAATTCATCTCATGTGCATCGGTTCTCAAAAATACATGGTCTGTCTTTAAAATGAAATCCTGAATTAAAGCAGATTTTCCAGAATATACTAACTGACTCATGTCCTATGTAGATTTCAATTAGATATAAGGGTACCGTACTTTACTGTAATATCTATTTAGAGTTTAAATACTGTATTCAAATAGCATGCCTATGGGTGAACACCTTTGGAAAACACAGTATTACTAAGATTCCTCTAGTGTACACTGAAACCCAGCCATTTGACGTTTACAATAAAATATCTAGAAATTATTCACATTCTTTTTTGTTTGAATCGCTAGAAGGGCCGGACGAACTTTCAGAGACATCCATCATGGGATTTGATCCAGAATTGATTGTAAAAGGTTACTTTAACAAAATAACAATTCAAGGCAGAGATGGAAAAATAGAAACAATTCAAACAGATACACCTTTAGATGAAATCAAGAAATTGGTAAAGAAAACAGATGACATGTCTTATCGATATTTGGGAGGAGCTGTAGGAAATATTGATTATGATGCCATCAGATTATTTGAAAATATACCTGGAAATAGAGATTTAGAAAAACCAATAATGGAATTTGGTATTTACAATGACGGCATCCTATATGACAATAAGAAGAAACAATTTTTCTATTTTTATTATGACAAAGATAGAAAAGATACTATAAAGAAAACAGATGGAGATATGGGCATTTTTGAAATGTCAGATATTAATCCAAATCTGAATGAAAATGAATTTGAGGAAATTGTAAAAAAAGCGAAAGAATATGTTCACAGCGGAGATGTATTTCAGGTTGTTCTATCTAGAAGATTTTCATTTGAAGGGAAAGGAGATTATCTTAAAGTATATGAAAAACTTCGAGAACTAAATCCTTCGCCATACATGTTTCATCTTAAAATGAAAGATAACATAATAATTGGATCAAGTCCAGAAATGTTACTAAGAGTAACTGGAAGAGATGTGGAAACATTTCCAATAGCAGGTACAAGAAAAATTACTGACGATGAAGAAAAAAATGAAAAATTAAAAGTTGAATTATTAAATGATGAAAAAGAACTTGCAGAACATACAATGCTTGTGGATTTAGGTAGAAATGATATTGGAAGAGTTTGCGACTATGGTACCGTGAAAGTAAAAGAATTAATGAAAATCAAGAGATTTAGTCATGTTCAACACATAGTGACACACGTAGTTGGTAAATTGAATGAGAAAAACGACATGTATGATGCTTTTCAAGCAGTTTTTCCAGCAGGAACAGTATCAGGAGCACCAAAAGTAAGAGCAATGGAAATAATTCAAGAATTAGAGCCAACAAAAAGGGAAACATATGCAGGAGCCGTCGGGTATTTTTCATTTAACGGTTGCTGTGATTTTGCAATAGCGATTAGAAGTATTTTTGCAGATAATGATAATGGATTTGTACAAGCAGGGGCGGGAATTGTATTTGATTCAATTGCGGAAAATGAATTCAAAGAAACAGAACATAAAGCAAATGCAATGATTACAGCATTGAAGGAGGCATCAAAATGAAATTTCTAATTATCGATAATTATGATTCTTTTGTATATAATATTGCTCAGAGGTTAGGTGAATTAGGTGTAGCATCAGATGTTATTAGAAATGATAAAGTAACAATAAAGAATATTGAAAATTCAGATTATGACGCCATAATTATTTCTCCCGGACCCGGAACCCCTGACGATGAAAGATATTTTGGAATTTGTAAAAAAGTAATTACCGAACTTGGACCAAAAAAACCAATTTTAGGAGTTTGCCTTGGGCATCAAGGAATTATTTCATGTTTTGGGGGAAAGGTTGTCAATGCAGAAAATATTCGTCATGGAAAAACAAGTCAAGTTAAACATACGGATGAATCATTATTTGTAGGAGTAAAAAATCCATTTAGAGCAACCAGATATCATTCACTTGTAGGAGAAAAAACAATCATACCAAATTCCTTAAAAATTACCGCGGTTGCGGAAGATGATGGAGAAGTGATGGGTGTAAGTCATAAAGAATATCTTATTGAAGGAGTTCAATTCCATCCAGAATCCATATTAACAGATGAGGGATCAAAGATATTTTCAAATTTTATAAAAAAGGTGGAGAACCATGAAAAAAATTAACGGGAATTTAACATTTGATGAAATGTCATCAGTGATGAGCGAGATACTAAATGGGAAAAATAATGATGAGGAAATTGCAGAATTTCTCAGAGATTTATCATACAAAGGTGAAACAAACGAAGAACTACGTGCAATGTTTACAAAAATGAATGAATATTCAGTTAACATCAATCCACGTTGCCATGGAAACTTAATTGACGTATGTGGTACAGGAGGAGATAATTTGCAGACATTCAATATTTCCACATCTGCAGCGTTTGTCATTACAGGAGCAGGCGGAAGTGTTGCAAAACATGGAAATCGTTCAGTTTCAGGCATATCAGGCAGTGCAGATATTTTTGAATATTTTGGATTTGATTTGAATTCAGAACCATGGGTAGTAGAAGAAATGATTGAAAAAATAGGAATAGGATTCATGTTTGCGCCAAAATTTCATCCTGCTATGAAAAATGTTGCTCCAGCTAGAAAAATAATTGGTAAAAGAACAGCGTTTAATCTCTTAGGTCCGTTATGCAATCCAGCAAAAGTAAGACATCAAATGATAGGAGTTTTTGCAGATAACTACATTGAGCGAATTGCAAAGATTTTGCAAAAGAACTTTTCAGATACAGTGTTAACAGTAAGATCTAATGATGGCATGGATGAACTATCAACAACATCAAAAAATAAAGCATGTTTATTAAAAAATGAAGAAATTACAGAGTTCATTATTGATCCTAGTAAATACGGTATGGAAAAAGGAAACATCTCAGATATTCAAATTACAACAAAAAAAGATGCTATAGATTCATTTGTCAAAGTATTGAATAATACATCAAATAAAACAATGAAAGAAATTACAATCTTAAATTCTGCGGGAGGACTTCTTGTAGGAGGAATATGTAACAAATTTGAAGAGGGTATAGAATTAGCTCGACAGACAATAGATAATGGAAAAGCATTTGAAAAATTAAAACAGTTTGCAAAAGAGAATAATGCATCAGATAAGTTAGAGGAGTTTGAATGAGATGGAAAATATTTTAGAGAAACTTGTCAACAACTCAAGAAAAGCAATTGATAATGGAGTTTATAATATTTCAGAATCATTATCAAACTCAGGAGTTGATTTAAGTGAAACAATAATTAATTCACAGCATGCACCGTTGATTACAGAAGTAAAATTTTCATCACCCGCATTAGGCAGTATTAGAAAAGTATCAGACCCAGTAGACATTGCAATACAAATGGTTAACGGAGGAGCATCTGCATTATCAGTATTAACTCAGCCATTTTTGTTTGATGGATCACCTGAACTTTTTATGAAAGTTAGAAAAGTAGTCGAAATTCCAATGTTAATGAAGGATATAACAATTGATAAAATACAAATCGATGCGGCTAAGAAAATAGGCGCAGATTATTTTTTACTTATACAATCTCTTTTCGATAAGAAAATGGTACCAGAAATGGATGAATTAATTGATTATGGGCACAAAAATGAGGTAAAAGTGATTGTCGAAGCACATACTTTAGATGAATTTGAAAATGCTTGTAAAACTAATGCAGACATTGTTGGAATAAATAATCGTAATTTAGATACCTTGAAAATTGATCTGAATACAACTAAAAATATACTAGAAAAATCAAATCCATCTAAAATCATCATCTCTGAGAGTGGAATTGATTCAAAAGAGGATATTCGATTTCTTCATAAATGCGGTGCAAAAGGGTATCTTATAGGAACGGCAATAATGAAAAATGATAACATTGAACAAACAGTTAGAGGATTAGTGAATTCTATATGAAAATAGGAATACCGAAAGACGGACGATTTGGTGAATTTGGTGGAAAATATATTCCAGAAACGCTTGCACCTGCAATAGAAGAATTAGAAAAAAATTACCTCAAGATTAGAAATGATAAAAATTTCAAAAAAGAACTTGGAAGATTATTAATTGATTATGCAGGTAGGCCAACCCCCATCTATTTTGCAAGAAATCTTACAAAAACAATAGGTGGAGCAAAAATCTATTTGAAAAGAGAAGATTTGTTACATGGAGGAGCTCATAAAATCAACAACACGTTAGGACAAGCATTACTTGCAAAACGTATGGGTAAAAAAAGAATTATTGCAGAAACTGGAGCAGGTCAACATGGAGTAGCAACTGCAATGGCATGTGCAAGTTTAGGATTAAAAGCTGAAATTTACATGGGATATGTAGATACATTACGTCAAAAACAAAATGTTTTCAGAATGGAATTACTAGGTGCTAAAGTACACGCAGTGAAATCTGGTTCAAAGACACTCAAAGATGCGATAAACGAAGCAATGAGGGATTGGATTACAAATGTTGACTCAACATATTATTTGTTAGGGTCTGCAGTAGGACCACACCCATATCCTTTGATGGTAAGAGATTTTCAGGCAGTAATTGGCGTAGAGATTAAAAAACAAATGAAGAAAATTCCAAATGCAGTAATTGCATGTGTAGGCGGAGGTTCTAATGCAATAGGAACATTTTATCCACTAATAGATACAAATGCCAAAATTATAGGAATAGAAGCAGGCGGAAAAGGTCTAAAAACAAAATTACATTCAGCCCCTCTAACTGCAGGGAAAAAAGGAGTCTTACACGGAATGATGACGTATCTAATGCAAGATAAAGATGGTCAAATTAGTGAAACACATAGTATTTCTGCAGGACTAGATTATCCAGGAGTTGGACCCGAACACGCATTTCTTAAAGATGAAAATCGAGTTGAATACAAAGCAGTAACTGATGATGAAGTGATTGATGCATTTTTAATTCTTACAAGAACTGAGGGAATTATTCCTGCATTAGAATCAGCACATGCGATAGCACATGCAATTAAAATTTCAAAGAAAATGAAGAAAACAGAATCAATCGTAGTTACCCTGTCAGGCAGAGGCGATAAAGACATCGATATTGTAAAGGAGTATTTGGCCAAAAATGTCAAGAATAAAAGAAAAATTTAATCAATTAAAAACAAAAAAAGAGACTGCCCTAATCTCATATATTATGGCAGGATATCCATCTGAAAAAACTACACTTGCTGCAGTAAGAGGATTAATCCAAGGAGGTTCAGATATCATTGAGTTAGGTTTTCCATTTTCAGACCCAATTGCAGATGGACCAACAATTCAGATGGCAAGTACAGAATCATTGAACAGTGGAACAAAAATTGAGAATTTCTTTTCAATTGTAAAAAAAATACGTAAGGAATCAAACATTCCGTTAGTTTTGATGACATACACAAACATCTTGTATAACCAGACATATCTGAAATTTATTTCACGAGCAAAACAAGCAGGTATTGATGGATTAATTTTACCAGATATGGCAATAGAAGAATCAAAAGAATATGTCAAAGCTGCTAAAAAAATAGGAATGGATACGATATTTCTCGTATCACCAAATACCGAAAAAGATCGATTAAAACAAATTATCAAATCCACATCAGGATTTCTTTACATGGTTGCAGTTTTTGGTACAACTGGAGTTCAAACTAAAATTCACAAATATACACTAGATGCACTCAAAAATACAAAAAATGCTGCAAAAGGAAAAATTCCTGTAGGGGTAGGATTTGGAGTATCTACTGAGAAGGATGTTCAAAAATACGTTTCATCAGGGGCGGATGCAGTGATAGTAGGTAGTGCCAACATAAAGATTATTGAAAATACGCCTGCAAATAAGGTTCAAGCTCGAATTGCAACATTTACAAAAAAACTAAAAAACAGAACCAGATATTGAAATAAACGAATAAAAACTAGAAGTGTTTAAGAAAAAAATGCAGACAAAGTTTATTTTTGTTACAGGAGGGGTTATGTCTGGGTTAGGAAAAGGCGTAGTTTCATCATCAATTTGTAAATTATTACAATTATCAGATCAAAAAGTTTCATGTATCAAAATTGATCCATATCTAAATTATGATGCAGGAACAATGAACCCAATTGCACATGGAGAGGTCTTTGTGACTGATGATGGAGGAGAATGTGATATGGATATAGGAAATTATGAAAGATTTTTGAATCAAGATATACCTAAATCACATAATATTACAACTGCACAAATTTATTCAAGTGTGATAGAATCTGAGCGAAAAGGAGAATATTTGGGTGCATGTGTTCAGATTATTCCGCATGTTACAGATGCAATAAAAGATAGAATTAAAAAAATTGCTGAAGATGAAGAATTAGAAATACTAGTGGTGGAATGTGGTGGAACCGTTGGAGATATCGAAAGTTTGCCATTTTTAGAGGCATTAAGACAAATAAGAGTTGAAGAAGGTTCAGAAAATGTAATTTTTGTTCATGTCACATTAGCGCCATCATTAGATGTAGTAGGGGAACAAAAGACCAAACCTACACAACATAGTGTTCAGGAATTAAGAAGAATTGGAATTCAACCAGATTTGCTTTGTGTAAGATGTTCCATGCCATTACAGGATAAGACAAGAAATAAAATTTCAATGTTTACAAATGTTACAAACAACGATGTGTTTTCATGTCATGATGTCGATTCAATTTTTCAAGTTCCTGAAATTTTGTATGAACAAGGGTTGGTAGATGTAATTTTCAAAAAATTCAATAAGATGGGATATGTTAACGCATCTCAGAACTGGGACACATGGAATAAAATTGTTAATTCATTACAAAATGAAGGAGAACCAATCAACATTGCAATGGTAGGAAAATATGTAACACTTGCAGATAGTTATGTTAGTGTAAATCATGCCTTAAAACATGCAGCTGCATCACTTGGAAAGAAAATTACAATAGATTGGATTGATTCAGAAACTATTAACGGAAATGTAGATACATTATCCAAATATAATGGAATTTTAGTTCCAGGAGGATTTGGTACTAGAGGCTCAGAAGGAATAATAAAAACTGCAAATTTTGCAAGAGAACGAAATATCCCATATCTTGGAATATGTTTTGGATTTCAATTAGCTGCAGTATCGTTTGCAAGAAATGTATGTAGCCACACAGATGCAAATTCAACAGAAATTGAACAAAATACAAATAATCCAATAATAGATTTACTTCCAGAACAGGACGGAATTACAGATATGGGAGGATCATTAAGATTAGGTGCAAATGAGATAAATGTCAAACCAGATACAATAGCAAACAAAATTTACGGGCAAGACAAAATTTCAAAAAGGCACAGACATCGATATGAATTTAATACAAAATATTTAGATGAATTTGCGCAAAAAGGTATGATCTTTTCAGGTGAAAGTGACGAAGGAAGAAGAATGGAGATTTTAGAGATTCCGAGTCATAAATTTTTTGTAGGGGTTCAATTTCACCCAGAATTTAACAGTAGACCGGGATATCCAGAACACGTATTCAAAGCATTCACTACTGCTGCAAATCAGAATTAATCAATTTTGATATCTCATATATTTTCTGACGTGAATCTCTAATGGAAACTTTCTTCTTGACATATCCTTTTTCTAACAGATGACTCATGGCTAAACGTACAGTTCTATCAGGCAATAATGTTTTTTTCACTAATTCTTTTTGACTCATAGAGCCCTCATACTCCAAAATTTTAAGAAGTAATTTTGAGCTTGGTGGCATATTGAATAATTCTTCAGCAAGTTTAACTTTCTTAGCAATAGCAGAGATGGCAGTTGTATCTTTTTTTAGACGAATAATATTTGCAGAAGGTTCATAGTTTGTAGCTTCAACGGAGTTTTTTACTTTATAACGATCCAATCCATCTAAAACAACTTCACAATGTAATCTTGATGAAATTTCATCAACTTCAATTACACTTGCATTAGATACAATCAATGGTCGTCTAGTAATATCAAGAGAATTTACTGAAATTATTCCAAATACACCAGAATCTTGAAAAATTACAGGACCGCCTGCAGACATGGAATATGCAGAAGAGCCAATTGGTGTTGAGATTATTACACCATCACTACTATCATGCCAAACTTCATCACCGTTAACTCTCAGTGTATGCTCCATTAACATAGCACTTCTAGATGAAAAAACAGCAACGTCGTTTAATACAGGGTAAACATTTTTTCCATCAATTTTTACGCCCAATCGGGTTACCTGTTCAGTCTCAAAATCCATTTTCTTGATACGAGAAATTAATGACGGAAGCTGTTTCAAATCAAGTTGTGAAAGAAATCCATCAGATTCGGATTCATTAATTCCCAAAACAGGAATGGATGAATCAAAAGTTCTATGAAAATAATTTCTAACTCCCTTATCCCCCCCAAGAACAAATATGCAATCAGATTTTCTATTCTTAGATTTTGTTCCAATTTTTGATGATGAGATGTTATTTTCATCTAAAATTTTTTTAAGAAATTTTTCAGAGGAATCAGTTTGCCCAGTTCCAAATATTCCAACATGCATAGATAGTTTATTTTCTCATGCACAATATATGTTAGATCTGCTTAAACTCCAATATATTATAAAAATACGAACCATTACTTTCTAATGCATTTTTTTCTGGAACTTTCTCAAGACCAAATGCCTTTGATTCTAAGGCGGATTGTGCTGCGCCACCTGCAAAAGATAGCGCCCATAGAAAATCTTTTTCTTTTAACATAGTACAAAGAAATGTGGAACAAAAAATATCCCCAATTCCAGTAGTGTCAGTCAAAGTCATTTTTGGCAAGTGAATTGTATACAATTTATCTTTTACAAGTAAAGAGATTTCTTGTTTATTTGTATAAATTACATATTCAACACCAAGTTTTTGTAATTGTTTAATTCCATCATTACCTGTAAGACCAGTCAATGCATGTAATTCATCAGGATTCATCTTAATGGCATTTATGTTGTTAAGATCAAGGGAAGTTTTTTTTAGAAAGATTTCATTATTAGAATTTGTTTCCCTTAGAAAACCTTGAGGATCTAAAAGAATAAAATTATCAGAATTTTTGATTTGTGAATAAGTTTCTAAAGAAATCTCATTGAATACAGGACTAATTATTACCCCATCATTATCATTTTCAATGAAATTAATTTTGTCACACATATTTTCTAAGAAGAGCTTTCTATCAGAACCATTTAGTTCGATTTTAAATCTAGTAGTAGATTGTGTGGATAAAGAATCAGGAGCGTTAATTTTGTTTTCTTTGAAAAACTCTTCTAAAGGGTAATTTGGACCGAATTTGGTATATAGGTCGACATCATGTTTTTGTTTGCGTGCAGTTAATGAACAATAACTAGCTGGACCGCCAGGAGCATCATATTGTTCATTTTCGTAAACAATTGTGTCCATCGTACAATGTGAAAATATTCCAACTTTCATAATGAGCAAAAATTGTGGTTTGTACTACTTATTTGAATCCTTATTTGCGCAATTGGAACAAAGTGTTTTTCCTTTAACAAATTTTACTTCAATATTAGAAGTAAGACAGTTTTCACACAGTCCAGTCATAATTCGTAATTATTCTTGATCTTTAAATTGTTTTTTTGAGCGATAATATCTCACTTTATATATCGAGGATTTGAATTTCTAACATGCCATCAAAGCGTGCAAGTAGAGGTAGACGAAAAGGAGGAAAAGGTTCTTCAGGTACAATTCAATGTGTAAACTGTGCAGGAACTGTTCCAAAAGATAAAGCAAAAAAAGTCACATCACGTCTAAGCTTAGTAGAACATCAATTAGCAAAAGAATTACGTGCGCAAGGAGCATACATCGCAGCACCAAAAGTTACAAAATGGTATTGTATTTCATGTGCAATACATTTCAAAGTTCTAAAAATTCGTTCAGCAGATCAGAGACGCAAACATACAAAACTTCGCGGATAAACTATCTATTTTTCATTAAAACAGATATTCTTTGAGCTAAGGTTATTCCTGCAATAATTATTACGATTATTACTGCAATCTCCATAAAACCAATCATCCCTATTATAGCAATAACAAGTAACCTTTCTGCACGTTCACCAATTCCAATTCCTTGCATCGTTATTCCTGCAGCATCTGCCTTTGCACGTGTATAACTAACCAATAAGGAAAGAGTGATGGCGGTAAATACCAAATATGGTTCAGTGTAATTTCCAATTAAGATTCCAAAAAAGATTGCAACTTCTGCAATTTTATCAAATATAGAATCCAAAAATCCTCCAGATTTTGACATTTTATTTGCATAACGAGCAACCTGCCCATCAACAATGTCAAAGAAACCAGAAGCCAATAATGCAATTCCGCCTAAAAGTAATGAATATTCAAATCCAATTCCATAAATTAATGATGCAACAAATGCTAATACAAGACCTATACAAGTAAATACATTTGGAGACAATCCTGTAGCTGCAAAAGATTTTCCAATTTTTTGTAATACAGGTTTTAAAGAATCACGTAAATTATTTAACAATACATTTCCTCACTTTTGGTTCATTGCAATTATAATTGAAATCATTCTAGCAGCTAAAGATGCAGTGGCGCCATTATCAAACATAGGATTCAATTCAACAATATCTGCAGCTTTAATTTTTTTATTTTTTAAAGAAACTACCATATCATATAATTCACGAGAAGTGATTCCAATCGCTTCAGGATTTCCAACACCGGGAGCAAAAGCAGGATCTAAGACATCAAGATCAATACTAACATAGAGATTTTCAAATTTTTCAGTTAATTTTTCTAATAATTTTGGGCCATTACCATTTTTAATTTCAGAGTCAGATATGGTTCGAATATTATTTTCAGTGAGAAATTCTAATTCTTCTTTGACAAATGCGCGAGCCCCAACGTGAATGATGTTTTTAGATCCACGTTCCTCAACAATTCGTCTCAAATATGCGGCATGACTTAGTTTGGTACCTGCATATTCATCTCTCAAATCATAATGTGCATCAAACACAACATATCCAGTATCTTTAGGATAGCTCAAGTAACTACCATAAGTGAGTGAATGTTCTCCTCCAAGAATGATTAATTGTTTTGATGTATCTTTCAATTCACCAGTAGTCTTTCTAACCATGTCAATCATGTTTTGAGCAACAACTGTATGTTCTAGATTTCCCAAATCTTTAATGTTAACTTGTTCTAAATCAACACCAAATTCTGGCATAAAAATTTCAATATTGTTAAACGCATCACGAATTACATCGGGACCAAAACGACATCCAGGTTTGTACGAATGAGTTGAATCAAATGGAATTCCAAATAATGTTGCTACAGGTTCAGAATCATCTGCAGGAGATATAATCTTTGGAGAACTAGTCAAATACAAATCAGAGTAACTCATTATACAGATTTTAATTCACTTTAAAATAAAGTAATGCCCAATTAATCAGATTGGCATGAAGAGTCATCACATAAACAGAAATTATGAGATTCACCACAATCAGTGCAGATTAGTAACTTTCCATGCATAAGTTTTAGTCACAGAATTTGTATTTAACCACAAAGAAGGAATGATAAATCATACACTAAACTTGGATAATTGGTCTTTTCGATAAAAGTGGAGGTAAGTTTAGGGTAGAATTTGGTTTTCCTTGGTTTTGGGTCTGTATTTCATTAATAAAATCATCAAATGAAATATTTCGTACATCACTTTGAGTTCTATCACGAACACTAAGATTTTCAGAATTAACCTCTTTGTCTCCAATTACAAGTACATAACGAATCCATTCCTTTTCAGATTCACGTATTCTCTTTCCAATCGATTCATTTCTATCATCAATATCAACACGAATATTTTTTTCAGTTAATTTATCAAATAGATTTTGTGAAAATTCCATAAACTCATCTTTCAACGGAATTATACGAACTTGTGTAGGTGCAAGCCAGAGAGGAAACATTGGTTTTCTACCTTCCTTTGCGTCTTTAGCACATTTTTCAAGTAGGGCATAGATCACACGCTCAATTGCGCCACTTGGGGAATTATGAAGAATGATAGGATTAATTGTATTGTTATTTTCATCAACAAACTCAATTCCATATCTCTTACCATTTTCAACATCAATTTGATCAGTTGATAATGCAGATGCCTTTCCTAAATTATCGATATAGTTGAATTCCCATTTTAAAACAAAGTAAAAGAATCGTTCTTTCCACATCTCAACAAGTACCGGTTTGTCTAATTTTTTGACCAACTCTGAGATTAATTCTTTATTTTCATTGTAGAAATCTTCTGTAAATCGTATAGCCATTTCATAATCATCATTTTCAATACCAACATTTTTCAAAACATCTCTAGACAAATCAAAACGAGTTCTGAACTCCTCTATAGCCTGTGGAATGTCTTTACAAAATGCATGGCAATCAGGCATCGTAAATGCTCTCAATCTTCTAAGACCTACTAATTCTCCAGACTGCTCACGTCTAAAGCTGTATCGAGTCATTTCATAGAGCCTGTATGGTAAATTTTTGTAAGATATTTGCATGTCATGTGCTATCAAAAACTGTCCAAAGCAGGCTGCAAATCTTAAGAATAATTGTTTTCCATCTGCATTAATGTTGTATTGTCTTGCAGGAAATCTGTTAAAATAACTCTGCATGCTAGGATGGTGCGAGTCATACATGATTGGTGTCTCTACCTCATAGCCTCCATAGTCTTTTACCTTATTTGTTACATATTGTTCTAGGAGTGATTTTATGAGACGTCCATTTGGAAAAAATCTCATATTGCCATGATCAGATGCAGACTCGTAGTCGGCAATTGCAAGTTTTTTCATTAATGCTACATGTGGAGGAGGTTGGTCAACATTTCGGTTTTTATCAGATTCGTATTTTGCAAGTTTTTCTAATTTTTTATGTTTTGAAAAGTTGAACTTGTCAAACTCAACCATAGTTCCATCAGGAGATAGAATAAACCAGTATGATTTTATTTTTGATTCAGATTCCAACGCAGTAGAAGTTTTTTCTTTTTTATCACCAGCTGTAATCACTTTGGAACTTTCAGCTAATGGATGACCCTTTACTTTGACATTATATGACTTAGTCCAGCCAAATGGTGCACGACTAACTTCCAAGTCTTGAGATTCAGACTCCATTAGTTTCAAAATGGATAATGCAGTAGAAGGTGCTGCCAATTCAGAGCTCAAATGTGCATAAGGATACAACAATAATTTCTTACAGCCAATTTTTTGCATTGATTCTTTAATTTGAGAAATCGCATCCAATGCCACATCATTGTCATCACCATTTTCTACGGCAACAAAACAAACTACAACTTCATCAATTGAAACAGGTTTAGGTTCAATATCTTCAGCAGATTTTATCTCTTTTTTCGTTGCTTCATACGAGATATTATCACAATGAAGTTGTAGTATTCTCATAATGACTGGAATGGTTGCCACAACTTATAATTTACTTAGAGTGTCATATCATACCATGAAAGAAAAGAAAGACAAGGATCATGAACATTTTGCCAATGATGATCCCACAAAGTTTGATGAAAAAAGCGCAGAAGAGATAGCAAAAGAAGCAATAAAAAAATTCAAATCATTGAACAGTTAACTAAACCCTGCACCAAATTCATCACCTTTGGTTAAAGGATCAATATCTTTAGCATTTTTCATTGCAATGTACAAAAATGCTTCATTAACTACCTCTTCAGTATTTGAAATATCTACACCAAGAGTAATTGCAAATTTTTGTAAATAGTCAAGGATTTCAGAGGATGGTTCATCGGTAGGAATTTTTTCATCAGTTATCTTTATTGCAATTTTATCAATACACTGATTCCTAAAACTGTCATCCAACGTAAAGAGATAAAATCACTGTGTAATAAACAATCAAGATTCGTTTTCATCATGACCAATAACGTGTTTTTCACAATAATATAGATCATTCATGTTACAATAATATGAACAATCATTGTCACATAATGCACACTTTGGTTTTTTGTCATCCGCAGATAACTTGTAATGATAATTTTTACTTTTCAATTTTTTCAAGTTCATTTTTTAATGAAATTAAACTACGAAGTATCAATCCAGATAAACCTAAATTTTGTACAAGCATAGTTGCAGAGTCATTTAATGCATCATCCCCCCTATAACCTTCATCATAAAGTATTTCGATTTGGCCTTTATCCGTATCAACTAATGCAGTGATGATTGAATATTCGCCCAAATTTTGATCTGTTTTGATTCTATAATGTAATAACTCAATTTGTTTAATCTCCACGCCATCTTGCGTTATTTTTCCATCAGAAAAAATCAAATTTCTATCATCAGGTTCACGTTCAATTCTTTTTGAATCAGGAATATCGACAAATTTCATATTTTAAAATTATAAATTAACGTATTAAAAGAAATGAAAAGCTTATAACGCATTTACTTGTTAAACTCTTTTGTTATGGACTACGGTAAACTTTGTAATGCATTACTAGATTCAAATGAAAAGATCCGCTATGTAGGCGTCTACAATTCCTTCAGCGGAGATGTTTATGAGAAAATGCAGAATGGAACAGCACGTCATTTTGATAAAGATCAAACAAAAAAATCTATGACTCAAGCAATTATGCGATGGAAGACGCGGAAACAATTTTCATCAGAAATTGGAGAACCAGAATTTGCTATGACAAGATATGAAAAAGTGAATAGAATAACCATGGCATGTGGAAAAGACGGATTACTAATGTTTAGTACAGAAGTTGATGTACACCTTTGTGATATAATCGACGATGTGACAAAGATGGTAAAAGAACACGTTGGAGAATCAGATAATGATGACGGTTCACGTAACATTAGATCCTAAAAGCTTATTTTAGTTATATTACAAAATTTTTATGTGAATCACCACCATTTTGAAGGAAAAGACATACCTCACATCAAACTTGATTCTAAAACAACAGTAAAAGAATTAGTTGAAATCTATGCAAATTCGGGATTTAATGCAAGACAATTAGGAGAGGCGGCAAAATTATATCAAAAAATGATTCATGAGAATGCAACTATTTGTTTAACTGTTGCAGGTGCAATGACACCCGTAGGATTTGGTGGAATAATTAAAACACTTTTAGAAAAAGGATTTGTAGATTGGATTGTTACAACAGGTGCAAATGTATATCATGAAGATCATTTTGCATGGGGATTACCAGTAAAACAAGGACATTTTGAAGTTGACGATAACATATTGTATGAAAAAGAAATTGTGAGAATTAGAGATGTTTATGTTAAATTTTATGAGACATTAGAATTAGAAGATAATATAATTCAGAATATGTTTAAGGATAAATTTTCAGAAAAATCATTTACAACTGCAGAATTTTGTAACGTATTAGGAAGAATTAGTAAAGAAAAATCAAAATTTCCTGAAAAAAGTTTCCTTACAACTGCGTATGAATTAGACGTTCCAGTATACGTATCAACACTCAAAGATTCATCTCTTGCAATGAATTTAGCAGTACATAGATTAAAAAACAAACAATTCAATTTAGACTTCGTTAGAGAGATTATCGAACAAGCAGCAATTGTTTACAATTCAAAAAAATCAGGCATTTTAGAACTTGGAGGAGGAGTTCCAAAAAATACAGCACAACAAACAGGCCCATTGTTAGATCAAATTTTAAGAAAAGATCATGGAGGACAAAATTATATTATTCAGATTACAGATGCACGACCCGATACAGGAGGACTATCAGGTGCAACATTACAAGAAGGAAAGAGTTGGGGAAAAGTAAAAGATTCACATGAAGATTTGATTACTGTTTATACCGATTCAACTATTGCGTTTCCCATGTTAGCGCTTTATGCATTATCAAATGAGGAACCTAGAGAACAAAAAAGAATTTATAAAAAATTAGGTAATTATTATGATACATTACAAGAATCAGCTAATAATGTTCCAGACAAATTTGCCGATATTCTAAAAAAATCAGATATAAACCTGGATTAAGATTTTTTGTTAGCCTTTCTTCGTGCTGCTTTCTGATCTGCAAATCGTGCATGTTTTCCATCTTTTCTTTTACCCATGAGTAATCGAGAATCTTTTTCAATGTAAATGATTCGGTATGTAAAAAATTAAAAGTCGTTATTTCTGAAATATTTTATGGGAAAAACATTTCCAATCATAATAATTGCAGTAGCGATTGTTGGATTTTCATCTTCAGCATATTTTTTTAGTCAAATGAACATTACTATAGAGAGTCCCATATCCATGGAAATTCAGAATAATAGTTCCCTATTGCAAGAAATAGAATCATGTATTGAGCAAAATCTTGCTGGAGAAAGTTCCATTGCATTAAATTCATTTAATACAAACATGTTGTTGACCTTAAAAGAGGCTGCAATGGAAACTGAAAATGAAAATGAGTTAGAACTAATTAAACAAAAACTTTACACTTTAACTAATTGTAGACCTTAGATTATCCTCTATCATATCTGGCACGCTCTAATGAACGGTCATCTTTTGTTGCTTTTTTCCATTCTTTGTAGTGTTCTTTACATAAACCAGATTTTTTACCAGATGAGTTAAGACGTAATCCAGCATCCTCAACTTTTTTTGTATTAAGAGAACGTGCCGCATCAGCATCACAGCCATCTACATTACACTTTGTGCCTTTTGAAACAATACCCAATGTAATAACAACAATTCAACCGTTAATAAAGTTGAAATTAAGAAAATTTTTGTTCGTTTATAAATAGCAAATATTGATGTGAGAATATGGGAAGTAAAAATAAATCCGTCTCATCAAATGAAAAATCACAGAGCGGTAAAGATAAGACAAAAAAAGATAAAAAAGATCATAGTGAGAAGAAAGAAGTAGCCGTATTTATCAATGAAGCCGAGGCAAGTAAAATAGTCAAATCATCAAAAGCTATTACAATCCAAGATTTAGCAAGACAAACTAATGTGAAAATTTCAACTGCCAATGCATTTCTTAAAAAAGCATTATCAGAGGGAACAATAAAGAAAGTAGGCGGATTTAGTGGTCACTACATCTATCAACCAGTTTCACAATAAATAGAAACTTCATCTCCAGAATCAACGTTCAATAATTCATCCACATTATCAATGATTTTTCCTATTGGAATTAGATCCTTTCCAACTTTTGTATCCTTATGGAAAAAACAAAATGCATGACCTACAGATAAAAATGCAATATCACCTTTTTTGAATTCTTTTCGAGTGCGCTCTCCACCAGATTCAATGTGAGATTCAACATAAACACCACTACTACCAAGCAGGTGGATGGTTCCGGTTACAGGTAATGAACGAATAATGGTTCCGACTAAAGAAGGAGAAAGATGACGTTTTAATTCACATGTAATTTTAGAATTACCGATTATTTCCAAAATTACTTGCGATTTTGATACAGATCCACCATCCATTATGAAATGTACAGCTTTGGATTATATATTGGCATTTTTCAATTAGTTTACTTGTCTGAGCCTGAAGATACACCAAATACAACTGAAAAAAAAGAGGAAGAACCAGCTCCATTAGTTCCAGAAGCAAAATTAGATGAAATAATTCAACCAGATACTGAAGAAATTGATCCAGATGCAGAAGTAAGTATTCATGCAACAATGGAGAAGGCAATTGATTATTATAGAAAAATAAAAGAAGGAAAATTAGAATTAACAGATAAACAGTTAGAAGAATTAGAAAAAGAATGCGAGGCAATTAGACAACGTGAAATTATTGATGTAGATGTAAATCATGAAGCAATGGAATTAAGTGCAGATGGAAAAATATTGATGGGACCTCCAACATTAACAAGATTCGAAAAGGCAAGAATTATGGGTGCACGTGCATTACAGTTATCACTAGGAGCACCACCATTCATAGACATTCCTGTTAGTGCTGCAACCTCACTAGATATATCAATGAAAGAACTAGAAGAACGAGTGATTCCAATTACAATAAGACGTGTGTTGCCTAATGGGGATTATCAAAACATACCATTGTTAGATTTCAAGCAATAGACGATTCGTCTATATCATTTAAAAGAAGTCCAGCAAAATTATAATTAAGATGGAATTAGAAGAAGTTAAACGATCAGAAACTGGTTTAGACAAAGATAGTTATTTTGTAAAAAATGAATCAGTAATGACTAGTTCATTAGATGTCTTAACTACACTATCATCAAACAAAAGAGTTGTTTTGATGGCCAAAGGAGATTTAATTCCAAATGCAGTAGCGGTTGCAAATATTGTAACAGAAAATATGTTAAAAGGAAATTCAGAAATTCAGAATATCAAACTAGATAGTGTAATCTCAGAAGAAGATGGACAAATGATTTCAAATATAGAGATTATTTTAATAAAGAATTAGTAAACGCTGCCAGGTCCTTTTAGAAGCATATTTTCACATTCTTTACATATTGCTTCATCAATATCAGATTCTAGATTGTGGTGAATATCACAAATTAAAAGACTGGTTTTGATATAATTACAAAGACCAATGAATTTAGATAAACTTGAAGGAGAGTATGCCATATCAGAGGAAAGATCAACAGCAATCTCGTCAATCATTTCAGATACTTGTTTCTCAGCAGATAATTTTTTAATTAATTGAGGATCACCACGAGTTCCACGAATGTAATTACTAATTGCAGCTTGTGTAACACCTAACATTTTTGAGATCTCATCTTCACGGACATTGTGATTCTCAGCCAAGTTTTTTGCAAGGATTGCACGAAGAGCAGGAATCAGAGTCTTCGATTCAATTTCTGCAGGAAGTAACATGGAAACTCTTATCACAATTACCTTATAAGTTCCGCTGAAATTAGCTGGAACTATCTCTTTCTGAATTAACAAATTTTTATTTGAAATGTATTCTAGTTAGATTATGAAAACAGATATGGATCAATGTAGAACAACGTTACAAAATGCAGTCAGAGAATGTGAATCAGAATGGATTGCATTATCAGGAGGATTAGACAGCAGTATACTGGCACATCTAAGAAAAGATCAGAATCCACAAGCAATAACAATTATCACAAAGGATTTTTTGGGAACAGATCTTACTTTTGCACAAATCATTGCCAAACACACAGGATTAGCCTTATCATTGATGCAAGTCACCATGGAAGAGATTTTAGATTCAATTAATGAAACAATCAAAATTTTAGATAATTTTAATGATATAGAAATACGTAATTCAATTGTTCCATACCTCTATCTGAGTTCATTAAAAAACAAAGGAGTGGATTCAGTAATTACAGGAGACGGGGCAGATGAAATTTTTGCAGGATATAATTTCCTATTAAAGAAATCCAATGACGAACTAGATGAAGAATTAGAACGGATTAAAAAAATCATGCATTTTCCATCAAAAGATATAGCCAAATCATTAAACATGAAAGTTGAAAGTCCATTTTTAGATAATGATGTAATAAGATTTTCAGACAGCATACCAATTTTAAGAAAAATTAATGTCAAAGACAATAAAAAATTTGGAAAATGGATTCTTAGAGAAACATTTGAAAAAGAACTTCCAAAAAATGTTATTTGGAGAGAAAAATCACCTATGCAAGATGGATCAGGAACAAATAATCTAACAGGATTATTTAATACAATAATTACAGATGAGATTTTTTCACAGAAAAAAACAAAGATCTTGGAAGAGGATGGAGTGTATATTAGAACTAAAGAATCACTACACTACTACGAATGCTTCCGAAAGTCTAGCACAGTAAAAAAATCAAATTCAGATAGAAAATGTCCGGATTGTGATTACGAAATTAATTTAAATTCAAGATTTTGTAGAATGTGTGGCAAATTTCCTATTAATTAGATTTTTTGGACCATTTCTTTGGTTTTTTAATAAAGATCTTTTTGCAACCGTCGCAGCAGAAATGATATTTTTTTGAATTATAATCATGCGTGACAGATAAATCCTCATCAAATTCAAGACCACAAACGGGATCTGTAACCTTCATGGTTTTTTGCAATTAGAGTTGTATTTCTATTTACCTAAACAGTGAGAACTCATTAATCATAAGAATATCTTATAAGGAAAAAAATGAATCCAGTACATGAAAAAACTTTTTGGAGCATGTCCTGAATGTGAAAAGCAAGAATTATTCATGACAGAATACAAATGCCTAAAAATCTTAATGAAAACAAAAAATTGGATTGTATGTAAAAATTGTGATTATGTAATACAAATTGAGAAATTAAAAAATAGTTTATGTTGTGTGTGATTAAGATACTAATTTTTTAACAAATTCATCATATTCTGATTGGTTCAATGAGTTAATTTTCATCACTTCAAGATTCTCATCTACATGTGTACTAGATTTTTGACCAATTAATGGAGCAAGAACCCCAGGAGTTGAACGGATGAATTGTAAAAGTCCAACAGAAGGTGATGAGGTTGCAAAGAGAGGTTTTGATTTTGCCCATTCCAAAAGTTTGCCTTGCATTAATGGAACACTTGTAAAAACACCAATTCCTAATTCATTTGCAGAGTCTAGAACAGATTTTTGTGTTCCAGATACAGATTGATTTTTCAGTAACATTGCTTGATCAAAATGTAAATTGAAAGGAAGTTGTATGAATCTAAACCCATGTTCACTTCCACCAACATCGTGTGCAAGGTTTACTACGTCTTCCAAAGATAGAAACATTGCATTATCAGAAGTTGCTCTAAAACATTCCCATGTTGCCAAACCATAAAATCTAATTTTACCTTCTTTACGTTTTTCTTCATAAAATTCAAAAACTTTTTTAAGATTTTCTAAAAAATTAGATTTAGGCATTTCAGGATGACCTTCAACAGCATTATGTAAATACATCAGATCAATGCATTCAAGGTCAAGATTTTTTAAACTACGTTCAAGTTGATCTTGTAAATATGGAATAGTCATACAATGATAACCTGAAGATATATCACCTTCTTTGACAATTCCAGGTTGACCTAATTCACGCATCACATATTGCATAAAATCTTCTTGGATGTCCCCATCATTAGTGACATAACCATTTTTTGTGCAAATGAATACTTCTTCTCTTTTGATTGAATTTTCATTAATTAATTCAGATAATGCAGTACCAATACTTCGCTCAGATTTTTGTGCACGATAATTTATTGCAGTATCAATCACATTAACTCCAGACAAGATAGATTTTTTCACAGCATCTTTGACCATTATGTCTGTTTGAGAATCAGGCTCGCCAAGATACGTTCCAATTCCGATATTTGATAAATGTAAATTTTGAAAGGAATTGTAATTGTTAATAAGAAATTTTTCAGAGAATGTTTTGGTTCCAGTAGATGTTGCAAAGCCAGGAATCATTCTAAAGTATATCAAAAATCATTACTTAAAATCCTATCAGAAATGAAATAATAAAAAGTGCACCGGCAATTCTACTGAAGTAGAGAGTATTGGTCATCGAACTAATTAGAATCTTTTCAGATTTTTCCAAATCCTTCAAATGTAATATAGCTAAAATAAGGAATGGTTTAGCTAGAAGAACGATTAAACTGTAAATTGGGAATAATCCAGATACCACCCCATAAATTATAATTCCATATGCCAATATTGGAAAAATTAAGAAAGTTCTGACTGCATTTGATTTACCAAAAATAATTATCAACGTTCTTCGTCCTTTTTCTTTATCCACATCATGATCAGGAATTGAAGTTACAAACAAAACTAATGAAGAAAATATTCCGACTACAATACCTGCAAGAATTGTGAAATCATCAATATTTTGAGTTTGAATAAAATATGTTCCAATTATAATCAATGCACCCTTAATTGTAACAAATACTTCTGCGAGTCCCCAATTAACAATCTTTGTCGAATAAAAATAAACAGAAAGAATGGCAAATCCTAAGATTAATCCAATTGTAATTCCAAATATTGTAACAAAATAGATGCCAATTATTGCACCTAAAATTAAAAATCCTATGCCAACTAGATATACTGATTTAGGTTTGAGTAATCCTTCAGGTAAAACTCCGGTGCCTCCACTCATCTTAGTACGTTTTGTTTTTGTATCAATTCCCCGTTTGAAATCCCAATAATCATTTAGTAGATCAACACTAGCATGAAGCGAAATAACACCTGCAAATGTCAGCATTGCATGGAAAATATCAATTGAATACCCAGCATACCATGAAAGGGAAAGCCCAAGCGAAACAGCAATTACAGACGCTAATAGAAATTTTATTCGGATTGCACGTAGCCAAACAGAGAGCATTAGATTAATGACTCTGCATCTACACTAACTGGTTTTCGCCCATTAAATCCAGAGTCCTTTTCATGCCAAAATTTTATTTCAGTTTCACCTTCCTTCCAACAAAGCCACACTTCTTCATCAAATCTTTTTGAAGGAAAATCAAGTAAACCTTGATCTAATCCTTTCATAACAACTCCAGTTTCTTCTAATTCCTGAATAGTTTTATAAAATTTTGATAATTCTTCATTTAATTTTTGTTTTAAAACAACATATTTTTCAAATGTTTCATTGTCAGTCAAAGTAACCTGAAGTTCCTGTTCTGCTTTTATTACTTCATTTTTTTGTTTTTTGATATTTGCGTATCTTTCTATAACAAGTGGTAAGGTTTCATTTGCAGTTTGTACAGTGAAATATTTGAACAATAACCAGATGTTTGAATTGTTTAATTAAAACATATCTTGCCGCAAATTACTTATTTATCTAAAAATATTGAGAAATGTATGAGCGCAGAAGAACAATTACAAGCAATGGTAGATCAAACAATTGACATGGCACTCATGAATGTCGAGGCATATTACAAGGAAATAGAAGCGAGTAATGAAATTTTGAAAATTGAGAATCCTAAAGAATTTGTTTTTGGACTAATCATGGGTCAGATTTTAGGACTAGGTGTTGCGGCACTTGCACAAATGAAACAAGGAAATCCTACACCACAGGATCAAATGCAAGTAAGAGATATGGCATACAAACGTGTCCCACAAATTAGAGAGAGGATTTTTGATAAATAATGGCTCAAAAAGTGAAATGTTCGCACATTCTAGTTGAGAAACAAAGTCAAGCTTTACAAATACTAGAAGAAATTAAAAAAGGGAAAAAATTTGGTGCAGCCGCTAAGGAGATATCATCATGCCCAAGTGCAAAAAAAGAAGGAGATTTAGGATATTTCACAAAGGGACAGATGGTAAAAGAATTTGAAGACGTTGCATTTAATTTAGAAATCGGGGAAGTGTCAGCACCAGTTAAGACTCAATTTGGTTATCACATCATTAAGCGACTCGGATAATTAGATCTTAAATACAAATTTTGTAATAGATGTTGGAGTGAGAGTACATTTGACTTCAGTATTTAGAACAACATCTCTCTTCTACTCCACTAATCATCTTCTTTAATGGATTTTTAGCAACACTGATCGAGACAATTTTTTACTAAAATTATGAAATACCAGTTAACATTGTAGTCTGTATGCCTGAAGTAACAGTTTTTTCTACAAAAGACATTGAGAACATAATCTCATGGTTTGAGAGAATCTATAGTAGCGACGAAGAGATATCAGACTTTGAACGTGAAACATATCTCAAACTTGCAAAATACTTCATTCTTGAAGAAAAAGCGATGTGTTAGAAACTCGCATATTCTCTTTTTAATTTATGGAAACGATTTTATCGTTTTTGCATAGCTTGCAAATCTATGGTTTTGTGGGCGTACTTGTTTTTGAACATATTTTGAGCAAGTAGTTCCTAATGCACCACGATAACCTATTGGAGATTCAACCCATTTTTCATCATGAGCTGCTTTTAGTACATCATCATAAGGACTAAAATGATTAATGATTTTCTTATTTACAATTTTTTGAAATTCATTGCCGTGTACAAGAGGTTTCATCGAATCAGCAGGAATGGATGCTCCAAAGAAATGTACAGACTCAATAATTCCTTTATTTTTTGGATTTTTTGCTAATGATTGTATTGTTGATAAAATGACTTGAGCACCAAGGGAATGCCCTATCAATCTAATTTTTAGTGAATGATTTTTTGATTTTGTATCTAAGATAAATTTCGAAAGATTTCTTCCATTCTTTTTTGCAATTAAAACCCCAATTTTCAATGCAGATAATGCTGTGGATTTGTATTGTACACCTGCAGTATTCGAATCATAACTATAACCAACCACATCGTGTCGATAGTTTAATGATTTTAAGCGTTTTTCAGCTATTACATATTTTGCAAGAGCGCCAGATTTGTTATTTCTTAAACCATGAATCATTATGACAATTTCAGCGTTTTGTAATATTTTTTGAAAAGTAGTCTTAGGATAGATATCATATGAAGTGTTTTTGACAGTTTTTCCAGTTTTTAGATCATAGTATCCTCTAGTAGATATTTTTGGAAATACCTTGCCAATCATTCTAATTTCCTAATTTTGATTGCTCTTTTTCAATGTCAGATAATTCTACTTTGGAAAATATCGGTTCTACGGTTCCAATTTTATGTCCTACCGTTAATTTCAACTCAGACATTTCATTCCAAGACATATCTGAAACATTTCCTTCGAGCCCTAATTGTGACCAAATTTTTTGAGATGATTTTGGTAAGAATGAATGTAAACAAATTGCAATTGAACGTACAGCATTAACTGACAGATAGATACAAGCATTTGTTCCGGGTTCTTTTTTCCAAGGTTCTTTGTGCTGGAAATATTGATTAAAATGAGCTGAAAATTCCATCAATTGTTTTAATGCACGATCTAAATGGTTTTCTTGCATTAATTTTCCAATATCATCAGCAAGAGACATAATTTTTTTCTCAGATTCTGAATCTTTTTCATCAAAAGATTCAGGTTCAGGTAAAACACCATCGAAAGCCTTGTTTGTAAATCCAAGTGCACGATTAACCAAATTTCCTAAATTACCAATTAATTCAGAATTAATTTTTGTTGAAAATTGTTCCCAATCAAAATTAAGATCATCCTGAGAATATGGGTTTATGGAAATAAGATAAAATCGTAAATAATCAGCAGGAAATTTTTCTAAGAAATCTTTTAGACCAATGTACCAATTTCTGCTTTTTGATATTTTTTTACCTTCAAGGGTAAGGTGACCACGAGTTGGAATATAATCAGGTAATTTGAATTCTTTTTCAATTCCCAACCTCATTGCAGGTAAAAACAGATAGTGGTGATAAACAATATCCTTACCAATGAAATGATAAATGTCAGCATCGTTCCAGAAACTTTTACCATCAATATTTTTATCATTCAGAAATTTTAACGTGGAAGAAATGTATGCGAGATGATTATCAAACCAACCATAGAATACTTTATGTTTTAATCCATCAATTGGAATAGGTACCCCCCACGAAATATCTCGAGTTATATCCCAATCAACTAGTCCTTCTTTAATCCAATTTTCAACATATTTTTTTACATCTTTTTGAAGATGTGGAGCATTTTCAAGATATTCCAAAAGTGGTTCAGAAAAATTTTTCAGTTTAAAGAAATAGTGATTAGTTGATTTTTGTACAGGCGTTTCACCACATATTGAACAATGAGGATTTTCAATTTCTTCAGGAATACGCCCACATTTTTCACATAAATCAGAATATTGATCTTCGGCATTACAAAATGGGCAAGTTCCCTTTACAAATCTGTCTGGAAGGAATTTATCGCAAGAAGTACAAAAAGATTGGATGATTTCTTTTTCATAAATATGTCCATTTTTTTCAATTTTTTTAAAGACATCTTGGACAAATGAGATATTTTCTTCAGAACTTGTTTTATAAAAAAAGTCAAATCCTATATCAAAAGCGGTAAAATCTTCATAATCACGTTTATTCCAATGTGCAACATATTCTTGTGGAGTTTGTTTTAATTTTTCAGATTGTATTAAAATTGGAGTTCCATAATCATCAGATGCGCATATGTAATATGCTTCAACGCCATTTTGTTTTAAGAAGCGAGTGGTAACATCAGCAGGCAAATATGTTGATGCAACATGGCCCAGATGTATCTCACCATTGGAATATGGCAGAGCACTTGTGATTATTGCTTTTTTATTCATTTGTGATGATTTGGATTTTTTTGACTATTAAGGTATGGTTTTTAAAGAGATTGGGAAGATCGTAAATTATGAGTAAAGTCAAAAACCCAAAATTAGCAAAAGAAGGAAAGATCTCATACGAATGGGCTCGTACTCATATGGACATTTTAGATAATACATTAACCAGATTAAAAAAATCGAAACCGCTCAAAGGGGTAACAATTGCATTTTGCCTACATATTACAAAAGAAACCTCAGTTTTGCTAATGGGCGCTAAAGAATTAGGTGCAAACGTTGCAGTGTGTGGCGGAAACCCATTAACAACGCAAGATCATATTGCAGCATATCTTGCAACACAAGGAATTCACATCTATGCATGGAATGGTCAAACCAACAAAGAGTATGATTGGTGTCTTGATCAAGTACTAAAACATAAACCAAATTTAATTTGTGATGACGGTGCAGACATGAATGTTAAGGTACATTTTGATAAAAAATTCAAATCACTAGAAATTCTTGGCTCTACAGAAGAAACCACTGCAGGGGTTACAAGAGTACAAGCCATGGAGAAACAAGGGAAATTAAAATATCCAGTAGTTATTGTCAACGACGCCGATACAAAACATATGTTTGATAATAGATATGGCACAGGTCAGAGTACAATAGATGGTTATCTAAGAGCGATGGGATTACTATTCACATCGAAAAAAATTGTTGTTATAGGATATGGATGGGTAGGAAGAGGAGTTGCTGAAAGATCAAGGGGAATGGGCGGTAAAGTAATTGTTACAGAAATCGACCCAGTAAAAGCTCTAGAAGCACATATGGATGGATATGACGTTATGCCAATGTCACAAGCTGCAAAAATTGGACAAATTTTCATTACAACTACAGGAATGACTAGCGTTATTAGAAAAGAACACCTTCTTGCTATGAAAGATGGTGCAGTAGTCGGAAATGTAGGACATTTCGATGTAGAAATAGATACAAAATTCCTATTAGAAAAATCAAAATCTGTTAGAGAAGTAAGACCATCATTAGACGAATGCATCCTAAGAAATGGAAGAAAAATCTATTTAATTGGTAAAGGACGATTGGCAAATCTTGTTGCAGCAGAAGGACATCCACCAGAAGTCATGGCACAATCATTTTCAAATCAAATATTATCATTATTGTATATCTTAAAAAATCATAAAAAGATGGGTAAAAAGACCATGACGGTTCCAAAAGAAATCGATAGACAAATTGCAGTCGATGCATTAAGAGCAATGGATGTCAAGATAGACAGTTTAACAAAAGAACAAAAGAAATATGCCGAAAGTTGGTAACAAGAATAAGTAAATAAAGAACATTATTTCAAAATCATTTAGATGACATGGACTAAAGTTGCTGAAAAAGGCGATATCCAATCTGGTTCAAGTAAAGAATTTGAAGTGGGTGGAAAAAAAATTGCAGTTTTCAATCAAGATGGATTTCATGCATTAGATGGTATTTGTCAACATCAAGATGGTTCAATCGCACCAAAGGGAAAAATTGAAGGAGACATAGTAGAATGCCCATTACATTTTTGGCATTACAATATCAAGACAGGTGAGTTAATGGATTATCTAAAAGGTGTTAAACTGAAAAAATATGATGTTGATATCAGAGATGACGGCATTTATGTCAACGCATAATCTTGTAATTTTTTTATCGATTTTAGTCTTAGGATCTTTTGTAATAAATTATGTAAATGCAGAAGAATCAATTCCAGATTGGGTAAAAAATACGGCTGGGTGGTGGGCCGAAGATGCTATTTCTGAAACAGAATTTGTTAGTGCGATAGAGTTTTTGATTAAAGTGAATATAATTTCTGTAGAAAAAGAAAATTTACCAGATGAATGGGAGTATTTGCCAGTGGAAATCATTCCATCAACTAAAGAAATCACATACAATAAAGATGGATTAAGAAATTATGAAATTAAAGAAAAAGGAATTAATGAATATAGAATAATCATGGTAGGAGGTTCAACAACCTTTGGTGCAGGAGTTGAAGATAATGAAACAATTCCATACTATTTGGAAAATGAATTTAAAAAAAATGTATTCAAGAAAAATGTGAAAATAATTAACGCAGGAATTCAGAGTGCATGGTCTCAGACAGAAGTAGCATTAATTAATGAAAAACTCTTAAAATTTAATCCCGATTTAATTATCATTTATGATGGATGGAATGATCTAGACCGTTTTGTTGGAAGTACAAACTTTGTTGCCAATCCAATTTATTGGGAAGAACGATGGAAACAGATGTGTAGAGATTTATCAAATGAAGATGTCAAAACCATGATTATACTTCAGCCATTTATTGGAACAGGAGAACGTGTAATTACAGATCAAGAATATGTAGAATATTTTCTACGAAAAGAAATTCATCAAAGATATTTAGAATACTACACCATGTATGCAGAAAGACTTGAACTTATGGAAGAGAATTGTGCCAAAGTTAGTGATTTTAGAAATATTTTTGATAATGTGAACACACCTCTGTTTTGGGATTTAGTACATTTAGGAACAGAAGGAAACAAGTTGATAGCAAAAGAAATTTTTAGACAATCTAAAGATATTGTGACTGATACAAAATATGAAAATGAGTACAAAGAGAAAATACAAACGAAAGAGAAACAATTTAGAAAAGTTATAGATCCAAAATCATTGAATTTAGATTTTAGCTATGTGGAACTATCAAATTATGATTTTTCTAATGCGGACTTAACTAATGCAGATTTTAGATTTTCAAAAATTTCTAATGTAAATTTCCAAGGAGCTGATTTATCTAATGCTAAGTTTTCACGCTCAATTTTAGAAAATATTGATTTCTCTAACGCTAATTTAGAGAATAGTAAGTTTTTTGGGACAAAAGCAAATAAAATAATATTTGATAACTCCAATTTAGAAAATTCGGACTTACGTGCAATGGAAATGTCAAACAGTGTGTTTGAAAATACAAATTTGGAGAATGTGGATTTTTCAAATTCCATCATACATACTTCAAAAATTTCAACTGAAAAATTGACAAATTCAAAATTTAATTCTGTAAAAATTCTAAAAAGTGATTTAAGAAATCTGGATCTATCAACAACAAGCGTAGAAGGAACTCTAATCAATAATACAGTTTTAGCAGGAAGTGATCTATCAAATGTAAATTTTGGTCAAGCAAGATTGAACTATGTAGATTTTTCGCAATATTATCATAACGGAGAAATTATGAAAAGTGCAAATCTTTCTTCAGTAGATTTTCAGTCAAATGAAACTTTAAAAAATTCTATTTTAGGTAAAATACCATTTTCAGAGTATGAGGATATCGAAGTATCAAATCCAAACTATATGGTCACAGACCAACTAATCCTGGAAAAAGATATCTTACCAAGAATAAATTTAATCACAAATTGCACGTATGAATTGGAATCAGATTTAGCGTTTAGATGTATTGAAAATGAACTTAAAAAGACAACAAAAATTAAAATCAATTACAAACTTGAAGATGTAAAAAAATACGGAGTAATACTTGCAAATGCAGATTTATCAGGTTTAGATATGAGAAATCACTCAGTTGCAGAATGGGTTTTGAATTTTTCAGGAGAGGGATATCAAACATCTAATAAACTCAACAATAATTTAATAGGTGCGGATTTACAAGGCGCGAATTTATCAAATACAAATTTAGAAAATGTTGATTTGAGTTTTTCGAATTTAAAGGGAGCCAATCTTTCTGATGCTAATCTGACAAATACAAATTTACACGGTGTAGATTTATCAAAAGCAAACTTAGATGGTGCAATTTTAAAATGTAAGAATAATCCAATATGTGAATAAACAAATAGACTTTTTATGAGATTATTTTAAAACGTAATTGTGAATAAAGAAATTTTACAAAAAATTAAAAATCAAGATTACAGTATAATTACAAATAGAATACAAAATGGATTACAACAAAAAATTGAAGAAACCCATTCAAAAGGTGTGATTTTAGGTTTAAGTGGAGGAATTGATTCAGCGGTTATTGCATATCTATGTAATAACATTGTCAAAGAAAAAACACTTGCACTAATAATGCCAGATTCTAAAATTTCACCAGAATCAGAGACTAGTGACGCAATAAAGATCATCGATACACTAGGAATGGATTACAAACTACTTGACATTAATTCAATTCATAAAGAGTTCAGCATGGTATTGGAACCAGAAGATAAAGCATTAGGAAATTTACGAGCAAGAATTAGAATGAATATATTATATTATTATGCAAATTTAAAAAATCTAATCGCATTAGGTTCAAGTGATAAAAGTGAATTCAACATAGGATATTTTACAAAATTTGGAGATGGTGCTGCAGATGCATTACCAATTGTTTCATTATACAAAACACAAGTAAGAGAATTAGCCAAACATTTAGGAATAGATGAAAAAATCATTACAAAGAAAAGTAGCCCACATTTATGGCCAAACCATGAAGCCGAACATGAAATAGGCGTAGATTATGAACAAATTGATGTAATCCTATATTGCATAATAGACAAAAAATTGTCATTGGAAGATACCGTAAAAGAATCACAAATAGATAAAGAAATAGTTGAAAAAATCTACAATATGTATCAGAATAGTGAACACAAACGAATTAATCCAAAAGAGCTTTGAATTAAGATTATTTTTACACAAATAAGATAAATGACACGCCATATCTGATATTAACAAATGAAGATTTCCGACACATTAACAAATCAAAAAAAAGAATTAGAATTTTCAGATAAAGTACGAATTTATCTTTGTGGAGTTACAGTGTATGATCAATCTCACATCGGACATGCTAGAACTATAATAGTATTTGATACGTTAAGAAGATTTTTGGAAGCGAATAATATTCCTGTTGAGCTTATTCAAAATTTTACAGATGTTGATGATAAGATAATAAATCGTGCAAAGGAACAGGGGGAATCAGCAAGTGGGCTATCAACAAAATATATTCAAACGTATTTTGAAGATTCAGATAGATTAAACATCAAAAGAGCAACAAACTATCCAAAAGCAACCGAACATATCGAAGATATGATAAATTTAATCAAAGAATTGGTTAACAATGAATCCGCATATGTCTCAAAAAATGGTGTTTATTTCCGTGTTTCAGAATTTTCAGAGTATGGAAAATTATCAAAAAAGAAAACCGAAGATCTAGAAAGCGGCTCTAGAATAGGAATAGATGAATCAAAAGAAAGCCCTTTAGATTTCGCATTATGGAAATTTTCAGATGCACAACCAAACTGGGAAAGTCCATGGGGCAAAGGTAGACCAGGATGGCATATAGAATGCTCTGCGATGAGTATCAAGTATTTGGGTAAAAATTTTGAAATACATGGCGGAGGACGTGATTTGATTTTTCCTCATCATGAAAATGAAATTGCACAATCAGAATCATTTACTTCAGAACAATTTGCAAAAATTTGGATGCATGCAGGAATGATTACAATCAATGGTGAAAAGATGTCAAAATCAGTTGGAAATGTTAAATCAATAAATCATGTGTTGGAGTCATGGGGACCAAATGTTATAAGGTTATTTTGTATTTCAGGACACTATTCAAAACCAATTGATTATACTGAAGATCTCTTAAAAGAAAATTTAATCAGATTACGACAAATTGAAACATGTTATTATGAATTAAGATTAGCAGACAAAACAGAAGAATTAGAAGATATTTCCTCATTGCTTGAAGAATCAAGAGAGAAATTTGATGCTGCACTAAATGATGATTTTAATACATCTTTAGGATTGTCTGTTTTTTTCAACATGATTAAAACAATTAACGGTTTGGCGGCAGATGAAAAAATTAGTAAGAGTATTTCAGAGCAAGCACTACCTGTTTTAGAATACATGTTAGAAGTGTTAGGATTAAAAGTTCAAACTGTTTCAGATGATGAGATAAAATCTACTTTTGAATTAATTAACAAGAGAGAGAAATTAAGAGATGAGAAAAAATTTGAAGAAGCAGATAAAATTAGAGACCAAATTGCCAGTTTAGGCATATCACTAATTGATCATAAAAACAAAACATTATGGATGAAAAAAGAAGCAATCAAAGCCGAAAAACAATAAGATGATTTGTGGATAATATTTAATAATCATTTTGTCATAATAGAATTCCATTAGTGAAAGTGCCGTTTTTTGGCAAAAATGAGATGGACCTTTTTTTCCTCTCTTTTTTACTAGTGGATTATTTTATGATTAATACAGAAGGTTTTGATTTGTGAAGAACAAATTGAGAAGTACTTCCAAAGAATAATTCTTTTGCAGAACTTCTTCCCCTTGAGCCAATTACAACCATATCAATTTTGTTTCGCGACATGTTTGCAAATTTAGCAATTTCATAACCAGGATTTCCATATACAATTTTTTGATCAAATTCAACTCCTGCTTTTTCGCATTGATTTCCTGCGATATCCATCATAGAATCTAGTTGTTTTTTGTGGTTTTTGTTGAATTTACCAGATGTGTCAAAGTCACCTTTTGGAGGTGCATAAACTGCATGAAGTACAATAATTTTAGCATCACAATTTTTTGCAAGGTAGATTGCAGATGATAAACCTCTAAAGGAGTTTTTTGAATTATCAAGCGGGACAAGAATTTTGTTTATAGATGTGGCCATAAGAAGAAGAATTTCAAAGCTATTTAAAAAAGAGGCGCTGGTACCTATGTTCTTCCATTAACTATGTTGAATCATCAGATTCTTTAGATTTATCATATTTTTCATGCCATTCTTTAGATTCTTTATTGAATTCATCAGAAATTTGCTTCATTTTCTCTAATAATGTACGATAATTATTTGTGTGATTTTGTATCTTTGTCAAATCGTGAATCATTTTATCAAACATTTCATTCATGGGATTATTTTGATCTATATTTGTCAGACGTGTTTTAATTTCATGCCAATTTTTTAGCATGTCCATTAACAACAATTCTTGTTCGGTTACTAATTCATCTAAAGCATCTTGTTTTACGCTCATAATATTTCAAAAATAAAGGAAGATATCAATTTTTAGAAAAAATAAGCGCCGAGAGAGGGATTTGAACCCCCGTGTGCAGAGCACAAACGCTATCCTGTTATGAGATTTCGAGGCGTCCGCCTTGGACCAAGCTTGGCTATCTCGACATCAAAAGTAAGAATTTCTAGTATAAAATCGAATCAGTAAATAAAAAAAGCAGCAAATACTGAATATCACTATGGGATTAGATCTAAAACCATTACTAGTCAGAGAAAAAACACAGCTTGAATCATTTACAAATAAAGTTGTAGCAATCGATGCATACAACGCAATCTATCAATTTTTAGCTATAATCAGAGGACCTGAAGGACTCCATCTAACAGACTCACATGGAAGAGTAACAAGTCACATTACAGGATTGCTATTTAGAAACATAAATTTTCTCACAATGGGGATTAAGCCAGTTTACGTATTTGATGGCAAACCACCTTCACTAAAATCAGCCGAAATTGAAAAAAGAAAACAGATCAAAAAAGAGGCTACGGTAAAATATGAAAAAGCAATTACTACAGGAAACATGGAAGATGCAAGAAAATATGCACAGCAGACTACATCAATGAGAGATGGAATGGTAGAAGATTCAAAAAAATTATTAGATTTATTTGGAATACCTCATATACAGGCACCTTCAGAAGGAGAAGCGACAGCTGCAAATCTTACAATTACAGGACATGCATTTGCGTCAGCAAGTCAAGATTTTGATTCGATTTTATTTGGTGCAAAAAGATTAGTAAGAAATTTTACAAATAGTGGAAGAAGAAAATTACCAAATAGAAATTCATACATTGAAGTTTTACCGGAGATGATTGAGTTTCAGAAAAATTTAGAGAGTATGGGATTAACTAGAGAAGAATTAGTAGATACAGGAATATTGATTGGGACTGATTTTAATCCAGATGGATTTGAAAGGGTAGGACCAAAAACAGCTATCAAGATGATTAAACAGCATAAAAGACTAGAAGATATTCCTCAAATTCAAGAACAGTTAGAACAGATTCCATTTGGTGAAATAAGGAAAATTTTTCTTGAGCCAAATGTAGCTAAGATTGATAAAATTGAGTTTGGTGAAACTGATTTTGAAGGAATTATAAAATATTTGTCAGAAGAACGTGATTTTTCTAAAGATAGAGTGGAAACATCAATGAACCGATTAAAGAAAAGCCTTGAGAAGAAAAGTCAAACATTAGATCAATTCTTTTAATTATGACAGATGGCAAATCGAATAATTGGTCAGGGTTGGGAATATACTGAATACCAAACAATTCCATCTCGTGTTGATGGACTTGCTGAACGGCCAATGTCTAAACTATATTAAATCAAATAACACCTAACAAAATGTATGACAGATAATGAACAAATCAAGCATAATTTATTGTTGAATATCAAACGTTTAGAAGGAATTTTAGAAAGAATTGATAAATTTTGTCATAATTATGATCAAGAAAAAGTCGATGCATCAGTTGCAGTTCTAAAAATAAAAAGTGCAATAGAAAATCTCCGAGAAGTAATACCTGAAATGAGTAAAGATGCCGAATCAATAAATCAAGAAGTAAGTGAAGAAGAAAAAGATTAACTAACGTAAAAATGGTAAAAAAGTTATGAGTTTTGAAGAAGATGTAGATGTTTATGGAGAATGTAGAAACTTCATCAAGTTTTGTAAAGAACAAGGAATACAAGTTACATCCGAAGCAGTTGCTACAATTTGGGCAGCATTTCAGACTAATGTGGCATTAGATGAAGACGAAGATGAAGAAACAACACTAGACGATTATTAGTTATTTTTTTGATCTTTGATATTGTTTTGTAATTCTTGTAATGCAGATTGAATCTCACTGACTGCAGCACCGTCTTCTAGAGTACTAACATCACCAATTTTTTCATTTTTTGCAATTGCTTTTAGTAATCGACGCATGATTTTTCCACTTCTAGTTTTTGGCAATTTATTAACAATGTAAAATTGACTTGGAGTTGCAATAGGTCCAATTTGTGTTCTAATGGTATCACGCAATTCAGAACGAAGTTCATCTTCAGTAGTGTTAACATTTTCCTTTAACATAACAAATGCAATTATTGATTCTCCTTTTACTTCATCAGGTATCCCACATACTGCAGATTCTGCAACATCACGATGTGAAACAATACTACTTTCTAGTTCCGCAGTTCCAATTCTATGACCTGCAACTTTCAATACATCATCTGAACGACCAAGTAACCACAAATATCCATCAGAGTCTTTGATAGCATAATCTCCAGGATAGTAAAGTGATTCAAACTTGGACCAATAGACATCTTTGTATTTTTCAGTATCTTTCCACAATCCAAGAAGCATTCCAGGCCAAGGATTTTTAATTATTAGTGAACCTTTTGTTTCAGGTTCGACTTCATTTCCATCTTCATCTACAACTTCAATATTTAATCCAGGAATAGGTAATGTTGCAGAACCAGGTTTCAATGGAATTGTTTCAATTCCAGGTAAAGGACTGATTAACATTCCACCAGTTTCAGTTTGCCACCATGTATCAATAATTGGACATTTCTTTTTTCCAATTACATTGAAGTACCATTTCCATACTTCAGGATTTATTGGTTCACCTACGGTTCCAAGTAAACGTAAAGTTGAAAGATTGAACGAATTTGGAATATCATCGCCAAATTTCATTAGCATACGAAGCGCAGTTGGAGTTGTATAGAAAATCGTTACACCATATTTTTGAATTATGTCCCACATTCTAGATGAATCAGGATGATCAGGTGCACCCTCATACATTACCTGTGTTGCGCCATGTAACAAGGGACCATAAACTACGTAACTATGACCTGTAACCCATCCAATGTCGGCTGTACAAAAATAAACATCATCATCTTTGATGTCAAATGCCCATTTGTAGGTTGAATGAAGATGTGTTAGATAACCACCAATTCCATGTAAGACGCCTTTAGGTTTTCCAGTGGTGCCAGAAGTATACAAAATGTATAAGGAATCATTACTGTCGAGTATTTCTGCATCACATTCTTGAGATGAGTTCTGCATTACCTCATGCCATAGTAAATCTTTTTGATTCAGTGTTATTTTCTGACCAGTTCTTTGATAGACAATCACATTTTTTACAAATTGTACAGATGAGGCTTCATCATCAACTATTTCTTTAAGATTGATTATCTTCCCTTTTCTGTATCCACCATCAGCAGTTATGATGATTTTTGATTGTGAATCTTCTACTCTGTCTGAAAGAGATTTTGAGCTGAATCCAGAAAATACAACAGTATGAATTGCACCAATTCGAGCACATGCAAGCATCGATATGGGCAATTCAGGAATCATAGGAAGGTAAATCGTGACCCGGTCACCTTTTTTAACACCTAGAGATTTAAGGACATTTGCAAGTTTTTTGACTTGGATAAACATTTCATTATACGTGATTTTTCTATCAGTTCCATCTTCACCTTCCCATAAAATTGCCGGTTTCTCAGATTTAGATTCCTGATGTACATCTAACGCATTATACGATGCATTAATTTTTCCACCAACAAACCATCTTGCAAAAGGAGGATTCCATTGCAAAGTTTCAGTCCAAGGTTCAAACCAAGATAAAGATTTTGCACAGTTATTCCAAAATGACACATAAT
>JAOMAI010000006.1 GCA_028344155.1 Candidatus Nitrosopelagicus sp. | reverse complement strand
TTTCCATAATCAATTGCTTTTGTGAAATTGGTTCTGTTTGAACATCTTCAGCAAGTGCTATTTGAATTGCTTGACCATTATCAACAATTTGCTGAATTTTGTAACCAATTATTTCTGACATAATCATCGTCATTCTGTTTGGATTTATTCCTACCTATAGCTTCTTTTCATCCAGTGCTTTGGTTATTTTTTCAATATTGTCTCTCATAAATTCATGAAATTCCTGTATATCGTCTAATCTAACTTCTAATTGTTGATTTGAATATGTTTGTAAAAATGCTGAATATACTGTACCGACTATAACCCCAAACGCTATCTCTCTTTTAGAGCTGGAAAATTTACTGTATTCGTTTGCAAATTGATTGTAAGAACCAGCTTGTTCAATGTAGTATTGTAGTAGACCTTCTAAAAATTTTTTATTCTCATCAGAAATTGCCATTTAACATTCTTGTTTGTATGTATGTATAAGAATTATTGTCGAGCTAAAATTTTTGAACATCTACCAAGGGCATTAGTGATTCTTTCAGGATTTCTTGAAAAAATGACATATGATGACACTGAAATTATTAACAGTGCGCCTGAACCTAATGGAAATTCTGGAACTGCTGCATATTCGTCTGATTCTGCAATTATAGTATAATCGGCTACATTCATTGATTGATTTTTCTCATAAATTGGAACCAAGAAGTAACTTTCTTCACCAGCTCTTAAAAAATCTGGCTGTGTTTGAATTTTTGAAACTGTTAACACTTTTCCATCTCTGTCATATAACGTTGCAACTACGTTTATCATGTTGGCCGTAATCTCTCCATTATTTTCAATAGTTCCTGAAATTATTAAATTATTTAATTGGTCTCTCTTCATTTCTGATGAAACAATTTCAATTACTTGATTTTTTGGGGCTGCAAGTTTGTATTCAAATCCTAAATTATAATCTAAAACACTATCAATATTTTTTTCATTTGTAATGATATCGAAACTACCTTTCATTCCTGGCATTATTATATTTGACATGATTTTTCCATTTATTGTATCTAGTACTTTCCCATCTCCATCAATTAGTGTGGCTATAATTTTTATTTTATTCACTGGTGATTTTGAATCATTTTTAATTTCGCCTACAATGTGCATTATACCGTCATTTCCAATGTATGTTTGATCATTTTCAACAACTATATCTCCAAATGCTGGTTGTATCAAAAACAATAATGGAATTAAAAATATTAATTTTTTCATAAAAATACTATGATTTTAAACGCTTAAACATTTACTGTTCTATTCCTGATTTTGCATCGTTAAATGATTTTAATCCTGCTTGTTCTGCTTCAAATGATAATTGTGTTAATTCTTGAGATCTGACTAATTCTAGTTCATCTCCATTTTTAATCCAGCCTAAACGGTGTTCATGTGATTCAATTTGATACTCTAAAGATAATTTTAGTAGTTTTACGGATCTTGAGAAGGCATCTGGTGGTTGTAATTCATCGTATTTGTCTAATAATTCATTGAATGTTTCAATATGCTTTTCTCCAATTCTAATCATTTCTACATCCGTTATTGTATTCTCATTCCATTTTGCTATACTTGAAATGAATAATCCTTGCTCATTTTGGATTTCTTCTTGAAGTGATTGAATCTCATTTCCAAATGCAAACCCCCGAATTTTTGCCTGATCTGCTGAATAGAAGTAAAAGACAACAATTCCTATTAAGATTGCGCCTATTATGATAATTGGGAATTTACTTTTAGATTTTTTTGCCTTACGTTTTTTCAATTACTAATCGATATACTTTCCTGCTTCATCTGATTTTAATTCTATGTTAAGTTCTGTTCCGCTGATAAAAGATTCTCCTCTGACTGTTCGTATTCTTGCAATAACTAACTCATGTGGCCATATCTCTACCACAACCTGACCGACTTTCGGATCATCTGGTGCATCAACTATTCTGATATCTTCTTTTTTAATACCATAATCCTGTAATTTTTTTATGCTATGTTCAATTAGTGGTTCTGGGTCATTGTGACTTAGTGCCCACACTGTTCCAGAATATTCAATTTGCTGCAACACAGTTTCACTTTTTTTTTCGTATAAGTGTCATTCGCCCTTAATGACATTTAGTGTCATTGTGCTAACCACTCTGGATAACTGTCTAATTCGTAATGAAACTGTCTTTTCGAATTCTTCTTGTGTATCTGCATGAATTTCTGCTATTATGTCATATGCACCAAATGTAACATATGCATTTTTTATTTCATCTACTTGTTGTAATTCTTCTAAAATATACTCTTCAGCACCTAAATCACAATTCAATAAAACAAATCCGATATGCATTTTTTCTTACACTTTTCTAAATAATCCTTGTCTTTAAGTGTTAAACTACCACTTTTTCTTTGTATCTCTACTCTGTCTTCCATATGATGAACGTGTACTGCTTCTTCTTTTGTATTGGTCTCTTGCAGGTCCGTCTCTACTGCGTCCACCACCATAACTTGATCTTCCACCCCCACCATAACTTGGTCTACTTCTTCCACCATAACTTGGTCTACGTCCATATCCTGAACGCATTGGTTGTGCTATGCGTCGTCCTACATCACGTTTCAATGGGTCTGGAATATGAACTTCAATTCCCATCTTTTTATTTAGATCAGTTAAATCTGATTTGATCTGTTTTTTAATAAATTTCCAATCGGCAATTGATGAGTATGATACTAATGTAATTGCTCTTCCTTTTGCTCCTGCTCTTGCTGTACGACCAATTCTATGGAAATAAACCATATCTTGATTTGGAACATCATAATTTACTACTAAGCCTACTCTAGGAACATCTATTCCTCTTGCTGCAACATCTGTTGCAACCAATATGTCTGCTTGATTTTTTCTAAACTTCATCATTGAATACTCACGTTTGTTCTGTGACATGTCTCCTTCAATTGCAACTACTTTGTATCTGGATTTTTGTAAATCTCTTGCAACATTTCTTGTCCTAATCTTTGTTGAACAAAATACTATGACTTGACCTCTGTTCTGATTAATAAAATCTGTAAGGTACTTGTGTTTCTCTCTATCCTTAATTACTAAAAATGATTGATCAATTCCCTCTCCACTTAAATCATCTGAATCAATTAGGATATTTTTTGGGTTGTTTAGATATTTATCTGCAAGTCTAAGAATTTCAGGTGGCATTGTTGCTGAAAATAATGACGTAATTCTATTTCCTGGAACTTTTTGTAAGACGTACTCAATATCTTCTATGAATCCCATATCCAGCATTACATCTGCTTCATCTAACACTACATGCTTGATATCATTAGTTCTGATTGAACCATTATCCAAATGATCAATTAATCTTCCAGGTGTTGCAACTACTATCTCTGGTTTTCTACGTAGTGCATCTAATTGGATTCCAATTCCTTGTCCTCCATAAACAGTTACTACCTTGATTTTGGTATATTTTCCAACTTTTTTAATCTCTTCAGTAATCTGCATTGCCAATTCTCTTGTTGGAGCGATAACTAGTCCTTGAATTCCTCCACCATGAATGATGTTTTGTAACATTGGTATTCCGAATGTTGCTGTCTTTCCTGTTCCTGTGTGTGCTTGACCAATTACATCGTTTCCTTGTAAAAGTTCAGGTATTGCTTGTGCTTGTATTGGAAAAGGTTTGGTAAATCCGAGCTCCTTAATGGATCTCATTATGTCTTCATTTATTTTTAATTCATCAAATGTGTTCATTTTTTTTTCTGTCTAAAGCAATGACAGAGAAAGCGAACCTAATCTATCATTATTTCTAATCTGACTCAATTCGATCGTCTAATAAACCCATGCTTAGAATTAATTGATTCCTATGGTGAATAGTGTAATTGTAAAATCTGTCAAATTGTTTATAACCTATTTTTGATTTATGAGCGTATGGATGAAAAAAAACAAAATGATATGGATGAACAAATTGAGGCTGAAAACTCTGAAGTCTCATGTAGCTCTTGCCCTATTGATTCCGTCGCCCAAAAAATCATGAGTCTGTTCAGGCGCAAATAATATAATCTTAGAGACAATGCAAGGTTTTTTAATTAAATTCCTCTTCTAAAATTCATGGTGGACACAAAGAAAATTGCAGTTGCTGGTGCAGCTGTAGTGTTATTTGTAATACTTGTAACATTTGCCACATCATACATGTCTGACTTTGATACACCACGGACTTCCACTACTGAGGATGAATTTAAAACACTTGAACTAAAACAAGCCCCTGTATTAGGTTCTAAAACTGCAACTGTAACAATCATTGAAGTTGGTGATTACCAATGCCACATGTGTAAACTTTGGTTTGAAGAAACTCGACCCCAAATTATTGAAAATTATATTAACACTGGAAAAGCAAATCTAGTTTTTGTAGACATGCCATTTCTAGGTTTTGATTCAATCCCTGCTTCTGAAGCAACATACTGTGCAGATGATCAAGGAAAATATTGGGAATATCATTCAATGCTTTTCACATACCAAGAAGATGAAATAGATGGTGGTTGGGCCAGCGCTACCCGATTACAAGCTTTTGCATTTAACTTAGGTTTGGATATTGAACAGTTTGACAAGTGTATGACCACTGATGATCATTATGCTAGAGTTAATTACAACAAACAAGTGGCTGTTACTGAATTTGGAGCAAACAGTACTCCTACATTCATGATTGTAAATACATTATCTGGAGAGTCACAAAGAGTTGTAGGCGCTCATCCATACTCTACATTTGAAAATCTAATTGATTCATTAATCTAAATTGAATAATATTTTTGGAATTATTTATTCAAAACCTTCTTACATTTTAATTGCAGTTGGAATTTTTTCCTTACTATTCATTCCTTTAATTATAATTTCAGAATTTTTATTTCTTGAACCATTTTTAGTATTTTCGGTATATCCTGAAACCACATTGAGTTTTTCTCTAATTGTAACTTTATCATTTCTTTCATCTCTTGCAGTATCGATGAATATTTATCGTGTTAAACTAATCAAAGAAACTAGAAAAATAGGTTCAAGTATTGTTGGAACTATTATTGGGGCATCTGCAGGTGCCTGTTCTTGTGGACCCATTGCATTTTCAGTTATTGCAACCTTTGGAACTATTGGAAGTATTACAAGCTCATTTCTAACAATTTATGAAATTCCAATTCGCTTAACATCTATTGGAATTCTTGGAATCGTAATTTTTATCACTTCAAAGTCTCTCTCACGAGAGTGTAAAGTGAATCTCTAACCTAGTTCAATTTTGTTGATGTAAAAAGACAATTTTTTACAACCCACTAAAATTACTTTTCAAATTGTAATACATTACTATGTCACGATTCTTCGTTCCAACTCGTCCATCTAAACGGGCATATGATGCTGACGAATTAGATGAGACAGACGATCAATAATAGAAGTTCTTTCTATATTTTTAAAAATGAATTATTTGGTACCTCGAAATTTGTGAATATTTGTGGGTGTAAAATTTTTGCTAAAATTTCAATACCATTTACTACTCTAATGCTTGGTTTGCTAAAAAATGAATTCGCATCAACTGCAAAAACTTTCTTTTCTTTAACAGCTCTTAACTGATTCCATTTTGAATCGTTTCTAAGATATTTTTCATACTCTGAAACTGTTCTTTTAACATCAAAACCACATGGCATCAAGATTAACACATCCGGATCTGCCTTTACAATTTCTTCAATTTCCATTTTTCTTGAATGTTCTCCAGTTTTTGTTATCATGTTAATACCTCCTGAAAATTCAATCATTTCTGGAACCCAGTGTCCAGATGTAAAAAATGGCTTTATCCATTCTATTCCTAAGACTCTAGGTCTGTTTTCAATTTCTACATTTTTGATTTTATTTATTCGTGAATTAAGTGAATTAACAATTTCCTCACCTCTTTGAACTTCATCAATTTTTTCTGCAATATCTTTTACACATTTTAAAATGCCTTGTACATCATGAGGGCTCATTGAATAAATTTCTGGTTTCTCATCCAGAATTTCAATTGCATTTTTTACTTGATTGGTGTATGCTGAACAAACCTCACAAATTTCTTGTGAAATAATTAGATCTGGTTTTGCATTAGATACGTTTTGTACTACTAACTTGTAAATATCTTCTCCTTTCTCTGAAAGACTACAAATTTTCTCATCAATTTCTTGACTCGACATATTTTCTGGTTCAAAAACACTCTCTATCACTCTAGGTTTGTTTGAGGCATCACTTGGGAAATTACACTCATGTGTTACACCAAATAATTTTTCTTGTGCTCCTAATTCATAAATTAACTCTGTTGCGCTAGGTAAAAATGAAATAATTCTTTTATTCTTCATTTCAATTTATTGTATTCTCTGTTCTCTTTAACTTTGTGTCAATTTTTTACTAGATGAATTATTTATTATTCATAAACTTCTGTAAAATGTATGTCTAGAACAGGTTCTGATATTAGAAAAGGTATTGAACAAAACTGGCATGAATATCTTTCAAAGTATGCAAATCTTTTCTCTTCTAATGAAATACAGGGTTCTAGCCCTCCTTCAGTTTTTGTAGGTTCATATGGATACCCCAAAGTTGGTATTGGGCCAATGTTACCTCCAATCCACGGAGATACTACACTCTTAGATTCGCCCGAAAGATGGCTTGGAAAAAGCCTTGAAGAAATTGTCAATTATCGATTAAATCTTGTACGTGGAATACAAAAAACAGGAATTGAAGAGACCAGTGGTCGTTTTATTGAAAGTCTTCATGAATTAGCAATGTCATCAGGTTCTATTGATTCTGAAATAGAGTTCCTGAAAAAACCTACACCAATTCCATCTCTTGATGGCCAAAATGCGCCATTTGGCCCTCTCGGTGAAATAAAGACTGCAAAATTTTCGCCAAATTCTTCTATCAAACCAATAGAAAATGCATACTATGACACTGATCTAAAAGCTGAAGATGCAGTGATGAAACTTTATAATTCTGGAATTGAAATATCCAAAATTCAAAAATGTTTCAGTATTGGAATGTTTGGTAAAAACCGAAAACTAGTTCCAACAAAATGGAGTATCACTGCAACAGATCAAATAATATCTAATGATTTAATGCATAACATACTTGATTTTGATATAATTGACACATATCATGTCTTTAACTTTGATCATCTTGGAAATTTATTTTCTGTAATATTATTCCCTCATAGATGGATTTTTGAAATGCAAGAAGCATGGCATGATAAAAATTCAATAGGATTTGGAAATGATTATGAAAATGCAAAAGGAATTGATCATACTCCGTCTATTGCAGGTGCATATTTTGCAGGTAAATTGGCAGTAACCGAGTACCTACAAAAAATCAAAAGACAATCAGGTGTTATGATATTTAGAGAAATTCAACCTGAATATGCTGTACCTGTTGGTGTTTGGCAGGTTCGTGAAGGGGTGAGGGAAGCAATGAAAAAAACTCCTCAAGAAACAAATTCATTAAATGAAGCAATCGGTCTTGCAACAAAACGAATGAGTATTAGTAAAAATGAATGGCTTGCTCATGGAAATATGCTCAAACTTGTAGCTCAAACCAACATGTCGGATTTTTTCTAATATTTGCATATTTATTGAGAGACTTCAAACGACACTCAATGGAAAACAAAAGTGTGTTTATAGCAATTCTTCTTGTTTTATCTCCAATCCTATTCACAATGGCGATATATCCTGATAGCTTTAGTCTTAGCTGGAATCAAGGTAGAGGTGGATTTCTTTTTGCAGCCGCATTCATTGCAGCAGAATTAATTGGGTTAAAATTTGTAATTCCAAAAAAGCGTTTCTTTTACTGCATTCCGTTAATTGCACTCACAATAACATACTTCGTATCTCTACAATTCGGTGTTAGAGATTACATAATGAGTTTAGTCGATGTTTTTGGTGTCTTAGAATATTCTTGGGAATGGTTATTTGATTTCACAGTAATGGCAATTTTTGTCACCGCGTCTCTTGCAATTCTATTTGGACGAAAATGGATTAGAATAGGACCTGCTGGCCCAATATTTTTAGCTGGTAATGCCATAATTCTGGCATTAGATTCTTTCTTTCCTTATGATACCCTTGGACCATTACAATACATTGTACCGTATTTTGTGCAAGCCAACGTTTGGGTAATTACTGTACTTGATCTTGGCGTTGCAACTGCACGTGATAATCTGATGTTCCTTAATGGTGACTTTGGTCCATTTGCATTACAAGTCTTCTGGCCATCTGCAGGAGTGCATAGTATAATCATCTATTCACTAGTAATGATGGCATTTCTCATAAAAATGAGAATTCCTCGGAATCGTAAGATCATTTATTTTGTTTTAGGTATTCTTGGAACTATTTTTGTAAATATGATCCGAATATTTTCATTATCTGTTTACGCACTAAAAGTAACTACTGATCCTGAAGCTTGGGAAGAATTTCATTCTGTAGCTGGAGAAATAATGTTCCTTCCTTGGTTATTCATATTTTTATTAGTTGTTACAGCAGTTGAAACAAAAAGACTCAAGAAATTAGAATCTGAAGATACATCTAAAAATAATTTGTAATGCTACTTTGACCTTCAACGTCTGAAAATTCTGAAATTCTAACTCCAACTCTTCTAACTAACATAACTTGTTCAACTAATGCTTCTTCTAATAATTGGACTGTAGCTTTTTTCAGTTCGTTTTCATTACTTACTGGATTTTTTAGCATTCTTGATTTAGTTTTTGTTGATAAATCTTCATTTACAAATTGAATCCCAATTGAGCGGTACATTTTGTTATTCTCAATTGCTATCTTGTTTAATTGTACACATAACTCTATTACGTTTTCTCGTAGAAATTCTAGTTCTTTAGAATTTTTCTTTAAAGTGATAATTTTACTAAACTGAATTGTTGGAGCTCTTTCTTTGACTATTTCTGCATCTATACCTTTTGCAGAATTAAAAATGTATCCTCCAGTTTTTCTTCCAAAAATTTTGTTTAAATCAAAAATGTCAATTTCTCTTAATTCTTCAATTGTATGAACATTCATTTGCGTAAAGACCTCTTCTGTTTTTTTACCTATTCCTGGAATTTCTCTAATTTTAAGTGGTGATAAAAACTCCTCAACTTGTTCTGGTTTTATAGTTGTCAATCCATCAGGTTTTTTATAATCAGAAGCAATTTTTGACAGTAATTTATTTGGCGTAATTCCAACAGAACATGTGAGTTTTAGCTTATTTCTTATTTCATTTTTTAATTGTTGTGCTAAATGCTCTGCATTATGAAAATCTATTTCAGTTTTTTTTGTAACGTCTAGATATGCTTCATCTCTACCTACATACTCAAACACATCTGCATACTTTTCAATTATTTCCATTCCCTTTGATGACATGTCCGAATAATAATCAAAATCTGCTGGCAAAAATATTGCATCTTCTTCTTTTAATTTATTTTTTGCAAGCATGATTGGTATGCCTGATTTTACTCCAAACTTTCTTGCATTGTAATTTGCAGTAGCTATGGCACCGCTATCTCCTCCTCTATCTGAAAATATACAAACTGCAACACATTTTCCTTTTATTTTAGAATCTCTAATTTCTTCACACTGTGCATAAAAATAGTCAAAATCAACATGAAATACAATTCGTTTTTCCATAATGTGTTTAAAAATTCAATTCTTATTACAATTACGTAATTTTATATCTGAATCTGAACTAAGTATCTTTAATGGATTCGGCAATTGAAGTGAATGATGATGGTGTTAAGGTAAATCCTGAAATCATGGAAAATGAAAAATTCTATCATTGTATTTTCAAGGATAAAGTGATTCTAGTCTTTAAGGATCATCAGGAATTTTTGAATTGTTTTGAAATTGAAGAAAAGGAGTTGGTAGATAAAATCAAATCTTCAAAAGATGAAGATGTACATTCTATACTTGAATCCTATATTGAAAATGAGAAGCTTAAAAAACAATAAACTTGTCTTATTGTATTAATGAGTTCAAATTCTGATGCATCTGATATACTTGATGAAATATTAGAAGATACAAAAAAACCTACAAGCACACCAGAACCTACAAGCACACCAGAACCTACAAGCACACCAGAACCTGAAACAAAATCTTCAAAAAAACCATTTAGTCCAGAACAAAAACCGACACGAAAATTAATTTTGGTAGGAGTAAAACCTTTGGTCACATATGTAAATTCAACATTAACACAATTATCGACTTTACCTACTGTAACAATTAAGGCGAGAGGTCAACGTATTACTCAGGCTGTAGATGTATCACAATTCATTATGAAACGTATGCATTCTATTGGATATAGAATATCTGATGTAAGGATATCCTCCGATGCATTAGAATCTAGAGATGGGAAAACTCGTAATGTTTCTACAATTGAGATTGATATCTCAAAATAATCATCATAATTTGAATAGAAATTCTATTCCAAAATAGACTAAAACTACACTTAATCCTATGATGATTATCTTGAAATTTCTTTTTGAGAGATAATTTTTTGCTCTTGAAGAAAAGGCTGCAATAGTAAATAACCAAGCATAATCCATCCAAATATGAAATAAAAATAGAACTACAATTCCAATAATTCCAAAAATTTGAATTGATTCTGAAATTAGTATTAGACCAATTGTTAACCACCATATAATAAAAAATGGATTTAATGCACTAAGAAGAATTCCTGTTACAAATGGTCCTTGACTTGACTTCGTTTCTAAACTAAATTTTGGTTTTGTTACAGCTCTGATTTGCAACAAAGCAAATCCAAATAATCCTATGGCTCCTAATATTGTAATTACAGTTCTAATCTCTGGAATACTTTCAATAGAAAAAAATCCTATTCCTAACAAAAGTATCAACGGAAATTCTACAACGGTATGTCCTACCGCCATTTTTATTCCTGAAATTTTTCCTTCACGTAATCCATACATCACATTTGCTGCAAATAATGGACCTGGCGACATTACACCTGATGCAGAAACTACTATCACTAATCCTAAAAAACCAAATATCTCTTGCATGTTAAATTGAATCTATTGTAGATATTAACGATAGATATGGTCGCCTAAATCTTTTGTATTTTGTGTTGCTTGTTGTAGTTGCTCTTCAATAATTTTTGATTCATTTTCTAGTTTCGTTAAATTACAAGATATTCCCGGAATAATTTTGGAAAATGTTTCACATAAATTTGCTGTAGCCTTGAAATCTGGGATCTCTTTATTTGAACTTACTAACAATACGATAACATCTAATCCTCGTGTTGCACCTTCATTCAATAATATTCCTGATATTCCTGGAATTGTTGCATGATCTACCATTGTAATTCCACTTTCAACAAGTTTTCCTCTTGCATTTCCTGTCGATGCAACTCCAAATACATCTAAATCATTTGATCCTTTGACTGTGATACTACTAACAATCGTTGAACATTTTTTTTCTTCAGCCCAATCTAACATCATTCTTGCAGCAGTTCTATGCATTGTTACATCAAGAGTAAGAAAAGATGAAAATATTCCAACTTTTAGATCCTTATTCACAAATATTCTTGTTGCATAATTTGGCATTCCATTTTTTATAATACTAATTGGTGGAAATTTGTCTGAATCAATATTTGCCTGTAACTCAAAATTTGACGTATTAATCAAAGATTCTGTAGCTATAGCGCTTGTGATTCCAGAAGATGGGAATCCATTAACTAGTATGCCTCCTTCCAAATTTATTGGCACGATCTCTTTAATTTCTATATCATTAGTCATACTATACTCCATATACTACATCTAAAATAATTTATCTTTCTAGGAAAACTTTAAACTGTAAGTAATTCACAATTTGACGAATGCCCGAAAAAATTAAAGTCGCATTAGTTGGTTTAGGAAACTGTTTTTCTGGACTTATACAAGGAATTGAGTATTATTCAAAGAACCCTTCCCAGAAAGTTACTGGCATAATACATGAAAATTTACGTGATTATACTATTCATGACATTGAATTTGTCGCTGGATTTGATGTTGGTGCCAATAAAGTAGGAAAGCCAATCAATGATGCAATTTATGAATTGCCAAATATGGTAAATTGGATTGATAAGAATGACATGCCTAAGGCAAATGGAAATGTCTATGAAAGTCCTGCTCTTGATGGCGTTGGAATATGGGTGGAAAATAAGGTAAAACCAATTGAAAGTGGAAAATCTGAATCTGAGTTACGTGAAGAAATAATCAAAGTATTGAAAGAAACTGGTGTTGAAATTATAGTCTCATATTTGCCTGTAGGCTCTGAAAAGGCAACTCAATTTTGGGCTCAAGTATGTTTGGACACACATACAGCATTTGTTAATTGCATGCCTGCATTTATCGCATCTGATAAAGAATGGGCACAAAAGTTCACTGATAAGAATATCCCAATTATTGGTGATGATATTAAAGGTCAAGTTGGAGCAACTATTGTTCATAGGACACTTGCACGATTATGTGATGAACGTGGAACAAAGATAGAAAAAACTTATCAGATTAACGTCGGTGGAAATACAGATTTTCTAAACATGAAAGAGCAAGAACGTCTTATTAGTAAAAAAATATCAAAAACTGAGAGTGTTCAAAGTCAACTGACCGACAGATTGGATGATGATAATATCTATGTTGGACCTTCAGATTTCATTCCTTTCTTAGGCAATACAAAACTCATGTTTATGAGGATTGAAGGTAGGCAATGGGCAAATATTCCGTATAATATGGAAGTTCGTCTAGAAGTAGATGACAAGGCAAATTCTGCTGGAATAGTTATTGATGCTATAAGACTTGCAAAAATTGCACTTGATCGTGGTTTGGGTGGTCCAATCATTCCTGCGTCTGCATATCTAATGAAACATCCAATACAACAAATGACTGATCCTATTGCAAAAACTGAAATTGAAAATTTTGTAAAAGGCGAATAACCGCTCTAATCTTATTCATAACACTACAAAGTTTGTTACCAAAGTCAAAATTACTTGTTCATGTTAATTATGCAACTCTGTATGCTATGATTTACAATGGTTCATGTAAAAAAAGTTGAGATCTTTGGTTTCAAATCGTTTGGATTTAAAAATACGATCGTAGACTTTGAACCTGGTTTGGTATCAATTTCTGGACCTAATGGATCTGGTAAAAGTAACATCTTAGACGCAATTACTTTTGCACTTGGTGAAAATAGAGCAAAAATAATGCGTGCACCAAATTTACGTGGTCTCATGCATGATGTTGAAGGTTCAACAAGACGTGGACCTAAAATGGCTAGAACTAGTGTACATTTTGATAATCTTGATAGAAAAATTCCTGTTGATTCTGATATTGTCACAATCACAAGAGAAATGAATGAAAAAGGTGACAACATTTACTATCTAAATAAAAAGAAGGTCATACGCTCAAAAATTTTAGATCTTATGGAAATTGCAAATGCGGGTCTTAATCAAATCAATAACGTTCAACAAGGAACTGTTACTAGAATCTCCGAAATGACTTCTGAAGAAAAAAGAATTGTCATAGAGGATTTAATTGGGCTTTCTGCTTTTGATGAAAAGAAAAAGGAGGCAGAAAAACAATTGACAGATGCAGATCATAAACTAGAGATTGCAATGGCTAAGATGGGTGAAGTTAAGAAAAGAATTGATGAATTAGAAGAAGAACGAAATAAAAAACTTCGATACGACCTTCTTGAGCGTGAATTAAATCGTTATCGTGCAATATCTGCAGCAACAAACCTCAAAACAATTCAATCTGAAAAAATATCCAAAGATAAGACTCTAAATTCCTTAAATTCTGAAATAAAACATCTAGAAGAAGAACGGGCTAGCCTTAGAAAGGATGCTGCAGAGATTAGAAAACAAAAAACTGAATTTATGGATGAAGTTAATGCATATAATAAATCAAAATCCGAAATAGAGACAAAATTAAGTTATGAAAGACGAAAATTTGATGAAGCAGATAGTCTGGTTAAAACAAGTACTAATCGTCTAACTGAAATTAACACTAACCTTCCAAATCATAAAAAAAATCTTGATAATTTACAAATTCAAAAATCATTTTCTGAATCTCAAGTGTCATACTTTAAGAGTAAAATAAACAATCTTCGTGAAACTGAAAAATCCTTTGATGAGAAAACAAATACTCTCCGAATTCAAAAAACTGATGCATTACGAAAACAATCTCAAGTGATAACTCAAAAACGTGATGTTGATCAAAAAATTCAACGCTTAACTGATAAAATAACAAATACAAAATTAGCAGTTGGAGAATTTGAATCTGCATCTACAAATGCAACTGAAAAAGTTTTATCTAATCAGGAAAAATTTGATTCACTTTTACAAAGTCTTGAAACATTAGATAAACAAAAAATAAAACTTGAACGTATAATTGAAAATCATAAGGCTTCTATTTCTGAAATTAATTTAAGAATAAAAAAATTCACTGATGATAAAACAAGATCTGAAAGTGATATTCATGAACTATCTGAATTAATAGATGCATCATCTAAAGGTGCAAACAAATATGAAACAAAAATTAAATTTGCTAAAGGCATAATGCATGAAGACTATTCAATATCAAAACTCAAACATAGTACACAAGATTTTGGAATAAAAGGTTTAGTCTATGAAATTCTTTCTTGGGATAAAAAGTATGAGCGTGCGTCACTTGCAGTTTGTTCTAATTGGATAAAAGCTGTGGTTGTAAAAGATTTTGAATCTCTTATTTCTCTTGCTGAATTTGTTACAGATAAAAAACTACCAAAACTCAAAATCATTCCGTTAGAATCAATCCCTGAAGTAAAAATTGAATATCCAAAACAAAATGGTGTTTTAGGTATATTGTCTGATTATGTTAAATGTGAACAAAAATTTTTACCACTCAAAAATTTCCTTTTTGGAAATGTGGTATTGGTTGAATCACGAAATATTGCTATTCAATTATCAAAATCTGGTTTCAAAACAATTACCATATCTGGTGAATATTTTGAAGCAAAAACAACATCTGTCACTATTGACAATAATTCAAAAATCTCAAAATTAACTAAAATTATCAACATGAGTGATTCTGTTGAAGGACTTCAACAAATGATTGCTGCACTAAGACAAACAGTCACAAAAAAGAAAAATCGTGCGAAAAAACTGGATTTACTTGTAAAAAATTATGAAAAAAGACTGTCTTTATCTGAAGTTGGAATGACAACAACCATCAATAGCCTCTCTGAACTAAAATCTAGAATATCTCAAATATCAAATAACAAAAAATCTTTTGAATCACGAATCAATCAATTAAAAAGAACACAAGAAAGATTTTCGCGAGAATTAATTAATCGTAAATCTCATTTGGAATCTCTGCAATCTCAAATCAAACTTGTTAGAGATAATTATGCAGAACCTCAAATGGATAGAATTGCAAATGAACTTACTCTTGTTAATGAAGAAATAGTCGAACAAGATAAAAAATTAGCACCCATACACAGTGAACTTAAACAAAAACAATCTCATCTTGCTGAATTGATGGCTCATGATACAAAAATTACTGCCGAAAAGAAAAATCTCCAACATACTTGTTCAACAATGAGTCAAGAAAAATATCATTTAGAAGTTGAAATACGTCGTGCAACAAAAGATAATGAAACAGCCGAATCTGCACTTGTCACATTACGTGATGAAGAGCAAAAACTTATTTCAACTTCTGGTACTTCAGTAGAAAAAATGTCTGAATTTGATAGCAGTCTTGAGAATTTAAACTCTAAAGAACGCGATTCAACAAAAGAAATTACTTCACGTGAAAGAAATACTGATGCATTAAATCGTGATCTTAGTGACTTACGTCAAAAAGAATCTAAAATAACCTCACTTCTTGCCACATTTGGGTTTGATAATACTATAGAAGTATTTGATGTTGAATCTACCATCTCATCTCTCGAATCTGAACAAAATCGTATAAAAAATTCTCTTAATGCTGGTGCACCATTGCAATATGTAGAAATTTCAAATGGATACAAATCATCCTCCTCTAAAAAGAATATGCTTGAAAAAGAACGTAACACTATAGTTGGATTTATTGAATCTGTAGAAAAAGATAAGAGACAAACATTCCTTGATGCATTTGATACTGTTGATACTCAAGTAAGAGATGCATTCTCAAAAATGACTGGTGGTAGTGCTTGGTTAGAACTTGAAAATGAAGATGACATATTTAATTCTGGATTAAATTATTTAATTCAATTCCCTGGAAAACCAAAAAGAGAATCAACATCAATTAGTGGTGGTGAAAAAACTCTTGCTGCAACCGTCTTTGTATTGGCACTTCAAAAACTAAATCCATCACCATTCTATCTATTTGATGAAGTTGATGCACATCTTGATGCACCGAATACAGAAAAATTATCTAATATAATTAAAGAACGATCTGAAGGCAGTCAATTCATTATGGTTTCTCTCAAAGATTCTGTTGTAGAAAAGGCACGTCTAATTTATGGTGTATTTCCAAAACATGGGGTATCTCATGTTGTAAAATATAAAGACAAGAGACTACTCTCATCAATATCAAACGAAAATTAATTTTCCTTTGACAAATTCTTGATATATGCTATAATTCCTGTATAATCGATATTAGCGAATCCTTCATCAATTGCATTTGAGTAAATCTTTCTTGCGAGTTGTGCCATAGGTAATTCTGTATTAGCTGAAACTGCAGTATCATTTACTGTATCCAAATCTTTTTTTAGATTTGCAAGAGTGAATGTAGCCGTATAACTGTCTTTAATCATTTTGTATGCCTTGTTTTGACTCATCGTTGTTTTAAAACCAGTTGAATTTAGTACCTTGAGAAATATCTCTGGGTCCAAACCTGCATTTTTTGTTAATGTAATCCCTTCTGAAAGTGATAATGCAACCATTGCGATTTGTAAATTCATTGCTAGTTTTATTGAATGTGCAGACCCAGTGTTTCCCAAGTAAAATGTCTGTTCACCAATTTTCTCTAGAACTGACTTATACCTTTCAAAAGATTCTTCTCTACCTGATGCCATGACTAGAAGTTTTCCATCAATTGCTAAATTTGGACCTCCCATGACTGGAATTTCTATATAATCCACTCCTTCTGAATTCACTTTTTGTGAAATTTCTTTTGTAGCGTTTGGGTTAACTGTACTCATATCTGCAATACACATCTCCTCATGTTTTCCAAAAATTATTCCAGAGTTTCCAAAAATCACATCGTTTACTGCTTCTGCATCTTTAACCACTGTGATTATTAATTCAGAATTTTCTGCAACTTGTTTTGGAGAATCTGCCACTTTTGCACCTTTAACTTCAAGCTTTTCAGTTTTATTTTTTGTTCTATTAAAAACTGTAACTTCATATCCGACATTCAGTAGATGTAATCCTACTGCCTCCCCTAAAATACCAGTTCCGACAATACCGATTTTTATCATCTTCTTTCTTCCTCTACTAATTCCCAATCACCTTTTCCAATTCTAGGTGCTGTAAATTTCAAATGACCGATGATTCTATCTCCTTTCCTAACCATTGCAAAATCTGCTTTTTTTGTACTGTACACTTTCTCTTTAGCCTTGTACCCTCCTTCTATGACTTTAACTCTAAATTTTTTACTTGCTTTAACGATTAAACTTCTTGCTGTTTTTACATCTCCCATCCATGAAAACATCTCAAATGTACCAAAATTTTCTGTTTTAATCATATAATCATACAATCTTGCTTCAAACTTCATTTTTCGTTTTATTGCTTCATCATTAAGCCACTGTACAAGTTCTTCTCCTGAACCCTTCTCTGAACCAAAAGTTTCTGATTCTCTCATGAATTATCATTATTTTTACTATACATGAAGTTATCTTGGCGGTCCCCATGTTTCTTCAATAGTGGTTTTTCCATCTTCAGTATACACAAAATATTTTTTTCCACATCTAAAACACTGCCACACAAATTTCCCTTCTTCCTTTTTTTGATATTGCATAGGTAACAAACACGTTGTACAATCAAGTGACTCTGGCATTTCTGTGGAATCAAGAACTGGTAATTCCCTTTTCTTTTTTTCTTGCATTCTATTTAACTAGATTTTCAGTTATAGATATCTGATCTGTATGAAAATTGAATTTATGTTGAAATGAATTCTTAGTAGCCTCTTGCAAATAGGGGTCTACTAGTACTCTGATCTGAGCATTTAATGCATTTTGAACTTGTATCCTCCGAATCACTTGTTATTACTCTCACATCGGCACTAGTTTCTTCTTTAATCTCTTCTTCACATTTTGGATTATCACAAATTGGTGCTTTAATCAGTCGCCCTTTTTCAAGTTCACTTTTAAATTCATCATATGTGTTGACTTCTGAAGTTCTATCTTCTAGAATTTTTTTTGCATCTGAAAACATATCATTATGAATTTTATCCAATTCTGAAACTACTCTTTCTACAAGACCTGTAATTGTTTGATCATCTTTTTGACGATTATGTCTTCTAGCAAATGTAACCTGATTTTTTTCTAAATCTTTTGGTCCAATTTCAATTCGTAATGGGATTCCTTTCATTTCCCATTCATTAAACTTGAAACCTGGTTTAAGCTCTTCTCTATTATCAACTTGCACTCTAATCTCTGCATTTTTTAGTTTCTCTTCAATTTCTTTTGAGACTTTCTCAATTTTCTCTTTGTCCTCATCTGAATAATAAATTGGAATTACGACTACCTGAATTGGTGCAACTCTTGGAGGTAAGACCAATCCCTTATCGTCTCCATGGACCATAATCATTCCGCCAATTAATCTCCATGAAACCCCCCACGATGTTTGCCATGCATAACTCTCTACATTCTCTTTATCTGCAAATTTTACCTCAAATGGTTTTGAGAAATTTTGTCCAAGAAAATGTGATGTACCCATCTGCAATGCCTTGCCATCTGGCATTAATGACTCCATGGTAAAAGTATAAACCGCTCCTACAAATTTTTCTTTTTCAGATTTTTTTCCAGTAATTACCGGAATTGCTAATTCTTCTTCAACTGTTTCTTTATATAATTCTAAAATATCTATAACTTCTTTTTGTGCTTCATCACTGTTTGTGTGGACTGTGTGTCCTTCTTGCCATAAAAATTCTGATGTTCTCAAAAATGGTTTTGTTGCTTTAATCTCTGCTCTTAATGCTGTATTCCAAAAATTAATTTTTAACGGTAAATCTCTCCAACTTCTAATCCATTTTGAAAATAATGTATAAGCTAAAGTTTCTGAGGTTGGTCTTAATGCCAATCTATCTCCAAGTTCACCTTCTCCTGATTTAGTTACCCAAAATACTTCAGGATTAAATCCTGCAAAATGATCTTTTTCTTTTGTTAATAATGATTCAGGAATTAAAGTTGGTAAAAATCCATTTCTATGACCTGTCGCTGCAAATTTTTTATCAAGTGAGGATTTTATTGATTCCCAAATCGAATATCCGTCTGGTCTTAGAACAATCAAACCTTTCACTGGGGCATAATCTACAAGTTCTGATTTGATGACCGTTTGTGTATACCACTCACTAAAATCTTCTGATTTCTTTACAGTGACTCCAATCTCTTTTCCCATTTGAAAAGACAAGAATTTTGTAATTATTTAGTCTTGTTTCTAGACATTTGAAACCTAGAATTATATTGAAAATCATGAGTTATGAGACATATGGCTAAACAAGATCTTCTTGCTATAATTGAAAAAATAATTTCCTTAGATTCTCAAATGAGATTTGCATCTATAATTGATCTCAAAGGTAACATTGTTGAAGGAATAATGAAAACCGGTAAAAATTCACTTGAAACACAAAAACAAGAAGAAAATTTTTGTAAACAGGTATCTCAAAGACGAAAAATGAGAAAGGAATTTGATCGTCCTCTAGGAAAAGTAAGATATGTTCATGTTGAGCGTGAAAAAGTTACCCAGTTTGTTATCTATACTACAAGAAAAACTATCTTCTTTACGATGGAACCGGAATTAACAATACAACGAAAAATGAAAATTGTTTCTCAAATAAAGCGAATTACTTCTAATCTTTGAGTGCATCGCCTTTACACAAGACGCTTCCCATAACTCTGCTTTGAAAATTTGTACAAACAAAACATTGAATGAAATGAATCTCATCTTTTAAGACTGGGCATTCAACAAATTCTTGTTTCATTTTTTTCAGCATTTTTGGGCTAACTCCTTTCAACTTCAATTTTCCTTTCTCGTCCATCATTCCGCCTTCTTTTAGAATTTCTTTTACATCGTTTGGAAGTTTTTGTCGTCCTTCTCTTGTTTGAACTTTTACTTCGTATTTGTGTTCTAATTCGTCAACCATGGTCAAATTTCTATGAAGGCTGATTTATTACTAGCTATTGTAGATCGGATTGTTTTATTTCAACTTTTATATGATGAACTTTTTTTGTGAAAATAGAAAATAATTGTTAGCAATTTTTGATGTTGAAGGGGTATTGTATGATGCGGAATATCTGCCAATTCTTGCTGAAAAAATAAACAAGGAAGAGGAGATTTGGGATATCACAAAAAAAGGTATTCAAGGCTCAATAAACTGGGAAGAAGGACTAACTAAAAGAGTTGAACTTTTGAAAGGCATTGATTTTGAAACTTGTAAAAAAGTTGCTGACTCTTTACCTATAATGACTGGTGCACGGGAAGCTTGTAAAACTCTAAAAGATGCAGGATGGAAAGTAATGGCCGTATCTGGCGGATTCACTATTATGACTGATAGATTAAAAGAAGAACTAAATCTCGATCATGTTTATACAAATGAATTGATTTTCAAAGATGGAAAATTGAATGGTGTAAAAATTAATGTTGATTCAGATAAAGCAAAATCTGCTAGAGTTAAAATTGAAGAATGGAATATTCCTAAAGATGAAATTGTAGTAATTGTTGATGGCGCTAATGACATAAAATTATTTGATATATGTAATCTTGGTATAGCATATCGTGCACAAGATATAGTCAAAGATCTTGCAACTACGACATTAGAAGAAAAAGATCTCACAAAAATAATTCCTATAATCAATAAACATTATTCTATGGAACTTCCTATGCCTGTATCTTCATAGGATTGAAAAAACTCAATTATAGCAAATTTTTCTATTAACCATTGAGCTTGCAAATAACCCCGATTCATTTAAAAAATGATATTCAACCTACTGATGATTTGGTTGATCTTTTACTATCCTCTTCTAAAACATCTCTTGAAAATGGTGATGTATTAGTAATATCACAAAAAATCATATCAAAACATGAAGGACGAGTTGTAAATCTAGACTCTATCATTCCATCTGAATTATCTATTGGTATCGCATCTGCATATGATAAGGATCCAAAATTAGTTCAAGCGATTTTATCAGAATCAGAACGAATTGTTAGAATGGAACATGGTGTAATTATCGTTCAAACTATTCATGGGTTTGTTTGTGCAAATGCAGGAATAGATGAAAGCAATGTGGAAAATGGTTATGCCACATTACTTCCAAAAGATTCTGATAAATCTGCACAAGAAATACGATTAAAAATTTTACAGCAAACTGGAAAAAAGATAGCAGTAATAATTTCGGATACATTTGGTCGTCCTTTTAGGATGGGGCAAACTGATCATGCTATAGGTGTATCTGGTATTGATACTATTTTACACTATGAAGGTACCCCTGACACTTTTGGTAAAATTTTACGTGTTACCGCAACTGCCATAGTTGATGAACTTAGTTCTGCAGCAGAACTCGTAATGGGAAAAACTAAAAAATGTCCTGCTGCAATCATCAAAAATTTTGAATTTAAAGAAAATACTGGAAATATCAATGACATACTTCGTTCTAAAGAAGAAGATCTATTCAGATAATTAATAAAAAGTAAAATCTTATAGAAAATGTGGAAATGTTACGTGCCGAACTTCATTGTCATAATGTCTATTCCAATGGTCATGTAGGTGATTTGGAACCTCCTTTTGATTCAAACGTGACACTAAATGAACAATTAGAAAATTCATTAAAATCAAAACTTGATATCTTATTTGTAACAAATCATAATACTTTAGATGGCTTTAAACAAATAACAGATTATAAAAATGACCATGAAAAATTCTCAAATCTAAACGTGTATCCTGCTGTAGAGGTAACTACTGACAAAGAAGCACATGTTCTTGTTTATGGTTTACGAGATGAAATTAAATCAAACCAAACTATAGATGAAATACTTGATGCCGCCAAATCACAAGATGCTATAACAATCGCTCCTCATCCTTTTAGTTTAGTTGATGCTTTACGTGATGATTCATTAAAGTGTGATTTATTTGAAGTTTTTAATAGTTCGAATGTTGATTTACATTCAAATAAAAAAGCAGAAATTTTTGCAAAAGATAATAATTTGTTAACAACTGCTGGAAGTGATTCTCATGTTGCATCTACTATAGGACGATGTACTAATTTAATAAATTCTGAAAATAATCTTGATGATGTCATATCTTCGATGAAAAAAGGTAAAATCTCTATTGAAAAAACTGAATATATCACACGTCGTGAAATCTTAGAACATATTCGGTATAAAATTGAGAATTCTAAAGACTACATAGATCAATATGTGCAAGAATTCTATCCAAAATATTCTTGGTTGTTTAATCTAATGTATAGATCATACATGTTTACTAAAAAATCACTAATCTGGGATGCTACTTTGAAGATTGCATTATTTGGATTAAGAAGAATTTCATATAAGATAAATTTTGAAGGTTATGATCCGTCTGCCTTTCGAACACGTGACATTCCTACAATCACAAAAATGATATTTTAATCTCTGTAGGCAAAGCTAAAAAGAACTAGATTTTAATATAGAACTGTCAATTTTTTGTTAGGTAGAAATGTCAGAACCAGAAAAAACTCTAGATGTAAGAGGATTATACTGTCCCTCCCCCGCAATGCAAACTGTCGTTGAATTATCAAAAATGCAGGTTGGTAAAATACTCCTTGTATTAGCCGATGATCCTGCAGCTGAAGATGATATTTCAGACTTGTGTAGAACTCGTGGTCATGAACTTGTTGAATTGAAAAAAAATGGCAGTGATTTAGAATTCACAATTAAAAAAATAAAGTAATTTTATTTTTGTTCTGATAAATATTTGTCGACATCGATTGCAGACATACATCCAAATCCTGCTGCTGTAACTGCCTGTCTGTATCTATGGTCATGAACATCTCCTGCGGTAAATACTCCTTTTACACTTGTTTCTGTATTTTGCTTCTGGATGATGTATCCATTTTCATCCATTTCTAATTGGTTCTTGAATAATCCTGTGTTTGGTTCGTGACCTATTGCTACAAACACTCCTCCCATTTCCAGAGTTTTATTCTCTCCGGTTTTTGTATCTTTTAGAATTATCTGTTGTACTTTTTGGTCGCCTTTGATATCTTCGATTTCACTATTCCAATGAACTTCGATATTCTCATTACTTAGTGCGCGGTCTTGCATTATTTTACTTGCTCTAAATGCATCTCTTCTGTGAATTATGTGAACCTTTGATGCAAATTTTGTAAGAAATGTTGCTTCTTCCATACATGTATCTCCACCGCCTACAACTGCAATATCTTGATTTCTGAAAAATGCACCATCACATGTTGCACAATAAGAAACTCCTTTTCCGCTGAATGTTTGTTCTCCTTCAATACCTATTTTTCTTGGTGTTGCACCAGTACAAACTATCACAGCTTTTGCTTCATATTCTTCTGAGCCTGTTAAAACTTTGAATGGTTTTGCACGAAAATCAACATTTACAACTACGTCATCAATAATTGTGGTGTTCATTCTTTCTGCTTGTTTTCTCATGGTCAACATTAAATCCGGTCCCATTATGCCTTCTTCAAACCCTGGATAATTTTCAACATCTGTTGTGTTCATTAGTTGGCCTCCTGGTAAAAGTCCTGAAATTATTAATGTATCATGTCTTGCTCTTGAACAATAAATTCCTGCAGTATATCCTGCAGGTCCTGCACCAATTATAATTACATCATACGCTGTCTTTGATTTTTTCGGAAAATCTGGAGTCTTTGGTTCATCATTTGAACCTCTATCTTCCATAACTAGTGAACTATCATCGCCTGACATCATAATAATTTACTCTATGATTATAATTTAAATCAATTTAGATTTGTCAAGATCTCATTGTGTTTTTTACATAGTTTACTTATTTCAAGTTGTGAGAACAAAAGATCCTTTTGCCAATGGGCATTATTTAATCTGCATTTCACATCTTCACAAAATGATTCTCCTGTTATATTGTAAAAAATGATTTGTAAGAGATATCCCTCTAAAACTCTGGTTAATCTCTTATCATTATATTCTAAAAATTTATCTTTGTATTTTTCTTTAGCAGATTTTATATCCAAACCTTGAGTTCTTAACTTCATTACTTCAAAATAGTATTCTTTTGGTTTTGCAGGGGCTTCTACTATTCCTGTTGTAGAAATAATTGAAGGATTTGCGCAAATCACTGCTCTTGCATGATATCTCTTATCATTTTCATCAAATGTGCATGTTAGTCTATTTGTTAAGATTATGTGTATTGTTTGATTATCTTCATTGAGATATCTGAGAATTTTTTGTAATTCAAAACCATCATACATGAAAACCTGACTTATTTCTTGAGCACTTTCAACTTTAGTTGTTGAATCCATTAGTGAAGAATTTCTACATAATTCTTCTTCAAATTTAATCTCGGTATAATTTGAGTCATACTTTGAAAATGAATTTTTTATATCTGTGATTCGAGTATTTGATAATTCTTTGATATTTTTGAGACTAAATTCACTGAAAATATTCTCTTTAATTTTGACTTCAAATGGAAAATTATCTTCTAAAAATTTGGTTAATTTCTCAATATTAATTTCTGAAATTGCCGGTTCTTTGTATAATATTATTTCTTTAAAGTTCAAATAGATTATTTTGGAATCTTATTATCAAATTCTTTAATCTTTTGATCAGTTATTTCTGCTGCCTTCTTTCCTGAGTATAGCATTGAACCAAATGTTGGTCCCATTCTTGCTAATCCATAAGTCTCTGTAACTGACATTCCTGCAGCGACTAACCCTGGATACACTTCTCCTGTTTTGTGTACTACGTGTTCTTCGCCATCTTCTACCCACATTGGATCCATTCCTTTCCATTCTACTAATTGTCTGTCAACTAATCTTTTGACTGCGACTGAATCATGACCTGATGCATCAATAATCATTTTTGCTTCCAATGCAACAGGATCTACACATGTAATGTTTCTTGGTAGTGCTGAAACTGGCATCCAGTTTACAACAATTCCTGCAACTCTTCCATGTCTCATAACCAAGTCATCAAACTTTGTTAAATTCAAGAATTTTACTCCTGCATCACATGCTGCTCCAATTAATTTAGAAACTGCATGTGGACCAGGTGTAAGATACAATCCTTCTCCTACTTTTTTGTAAGGAATTCCTATTTCATCCCAAATTTTTTGTGCTGGTGCACGTACTGTCACTGGGTTCATCATGTAACCTCCAAGCCAATATCCTCCACCTAGATAGTTATTTTGTTCAATAACCAAAACTTTGTAACCCATTAATGATAATTCTCTAGATGCAGTTAGCCCTGCAGGTCCAGCTCCTATAATTATGATATCGCTTTCTGCTCTATCTTGTAAAACATCGTAAAATTCTTTTGCAATTGCTCTAGTAATTTCTACTTCTTTTGCATCTGCAAAAATTTTATCTGGTCTTTGCTCATTAACTGATTCTTGCATGGAGTTTTTCATTCTCAAACTCATTAATAGCTTTGGGTATTTTTATTCAAAATTAGGTTATACTAACACAAACCGGCAAAAATGTATACTTTGTTTAATCGATGTGTGTAACTTTACCTATATCAAAAACTTATAACTACACTGCGATCAAAAAAAGGTAGATGGCACAACAGCTAAGACCATCAAAACCGGCTGATAAACAGTCAAAGATTGATTGGTCCAGAAAACAAGAAGCAGAAAATTTTGCTGAAACCGTGAAGCTATTCCGACAAGGCAAGATTGATCCTGATATGTTCCGTAGATTCCGTTTACAACATGGAGCATATGGTACACGTATGACTGATGATTATGCGATGGTACGAATCAAAGTTCCTGCTGGTCAGGTATATCCAAATCAATTAGAAAAAATTGCTCAGTTAAGTGAGATGTACTCTATCGGCAGTGCACATTTCTCAACTCGTGAAAATATTCAACTTCACTGGGTAATACTTGAAGACGTTTCTGAAATAATGCAATCACTTTCTGATGTTGGAATGACATCTCGTGAAGCATGTGGGAATACTGTACGAAATGTAATGTGTAGTCCTATGTCTGGTGTTTGTAAAGATGAAATCTTTGATACAACTCCGTATGCATTAGCTATTGCAAGATTTATGCTTAGAAATCCAATATGTCAAGGACTTCCACGTAAATTCAAATTCAATTTCACGTGTTGTGAAAAACATGGAATGATACGAATTGTAGATGTTGGTCTTTTACCTCAAATCCAAGAAATTGATGGAGAAAAAAGAAAAGGTTTTAAAATTTTCTTAGGTGGTGGATTAGGAAACCGTTCATTTGTTGGTCATCAATTAGAAGATTTTACTCCTGTTGAAGATTTACTTTATACTTCAATGGCTGTAATTAGAATTTTTGATAGAATGGGTGACCGAAAAAATCTATCACGAAATAGAATGCGTTATCTGGTAAATGATTTAGGTTGGGAAAAGTTTCAAAATCTTGTCTTAAAAGAAAGAGCTGTTGTAAAAGCTACTCAATCTGTGATTGTTAAATTAAATATAGATGATAGCGTAAATGAAATTCAAAGGCCAATATCTGTTAATGATGAATCTGCATCTGTTCCTGATGGATATGCGAGATGGGAAAAAACCAATGTTGAAAAACAATCTCAATCTGGTTTTAATTCTGTATTCATTGGTTTAGAGGCTGGTGATATTACGGCCAATCAATTACGAAGTGTTGCAGAAATCATTCGTGATTATTCTGCTGAAGGTTTTGCCAGAAATGGATTTTCACAAAATATTGTAATTCGCTATGTTCATGACGATGATCTTAAATCAATGTATTCTAGATTACTTGAAACCGGTCTTGCCAAAACTGGTTCGTTAACAATGGCCTCCGCAGTGGGTTGTTCTGGTACCACATCTTGTAATCTTGCATTAACTAACTCTCATAGATTGGCAAAAGAGGTACAAAGAAAATTCTTAGAACTAAATTACGATGATGATGATGATTTGAAAGATTCCACAGTCAAAATTAGTGGATGTCCTAATTCTTGTGGACAACATCAAATTGCAACAATTGGATTTTATGGTGGTGGTGGTAGACATGGAACTGATATGTTCCCTAATTATACAATGTCATTAGGAGGTAAATTTGATGAAGATGCAATGCTTGGTCATCATACCGCACGTGTTCCTGTAAAACGTATAATCCCTGTAATTCTAAAAATTATTGAACTGTTTAAAGAAAATAAACAGTCAGATGACACATTAGCTAAATGGATTGATAGAGTCGTTAGTGGAAATGAATCCTCAAAAATTACTTGTGTTGATGATATCAAAAAAGCAATTGCACCTCTCATAGTTCCTCCAAATATTGAAGATGAACCTGACTTCTACATGGATTATGGAAGTGATACAAATTATCATACTGTAACTGGAAAAGGTGAATGTGCAGCATGATTGATTCTGATATTCCAATAATTAATTCAAAACTTCTTCGTGAAAAAATCCAACAAAACTCAATTCGAATTGTTGATGTTAGACGTGAACAGGAATATCAGCAAAGTCACATAACTAATGCGGTAAATCTACCTCTAGCAAAACTTCTTGCTGATGATAGTTCGGAATCAATACAAAAAATTGCACAGGATTTGGGAATCTCTGATGAAACACCAGCTGTAATTTATGATGATACATTTGGTGCGTTATCTTCTAGAGTTGTTTGGGCTTTACAATACATTGGACATAAAGATGTAAAATTATTGGATGTAACATTTTCACAATGGAAAGATCTTGGATATGAAATTTCCACTGAAGTACCTGAGATTGAAACTGCAATTCACTCTGTAAAAATTAATCCCGAAATTATGGCTACTGCTGAATATCTTGAAAAAGTCAAAGAAAATAAAAATGTCGTAATAATTGATAATCGTGAACGTCTAAATTATCTTGAACAACATATTCCTGGTGCAATTAACATTCCATACAGAACACTTGCATCTGATGGAAAAATACTTAGAACAAAAGAGGGTATGAAAACTCTTTTAAAAAATCGAGGTATTTCTGAGGATGCAGAAATAATCACATATTGTGGAAGTGTAGGCACATTATCTGGATTGGCGTATTATGCTCTAAAATCAATAGGTGTGCCAAATGTCAAACTATATGTTCATTCTTTCAAGGAATGGAAAAGTCTTGAAAAACCAATTGATAAACAAGAAAATGCAAATTATTGGGATCTTTCTGCAGAGTGATATAAAATGAAAGATATCAACGATGTAATGCCAAAGGTTCCAAATATGAAATGGGGAGCATTGCTTAACAAAAAACCCACTAACAAAAAAATAGAAGAATTAAACAATCTACTTCCTCACAATGGACGTTGGCATACTGTCTATGAAGAAGATGATGTATCGATAATTGATGGAATTCCAATTATCAAAAAAGAAAAAGATTCTATGACTTAATTTTGTGCAACGTTTGCTCTTAACTTCTTTGTAACTGTAATTTCTATATTCTCAAATAATTCCAACATTTTCTTTTTGTTATCTATTAAGTAATCTTTACCTTTATCATCTAATCTAATTTTGAATAATCGTATTTCTCTATGTTCATCTAAAAATTCTTCAATCATTTGTGTACCACATTTTGCTGGATTGATATATACATCAAAACTATCTACTGTTTTTTCTAAATCTTCATTTTCTATTGCAGACATTGTAGTTTGAATTGCCAATCCAATTTCTTTTAGACTTTTAACAGGTGTTGGAATTTTTCCAATCTCTTTTGGACCAAGTAATCCTCGTCTTTTCGCACCGAGTTTTTTTGCAACATCTGGAATCAAATCGTAAATTGGAATAATCTGATTGAACCCTTGCCGTTTTTCATTTTTAACAACTACTCCTTTCAAAATTAATTCATCTAATCCTTTGATTGTATCTTCTTTTCCTAGGAATGTTGTCCAAACAATTGCTCCAATTGTATGATATCCTTGTCTTAATGATTCAATTAACACAACTTCGATAATTCGTTTAAAACCTTCTTCTGATCTTACATTTACAAAGTCTTTGTCTTTAACTGCCTTTCTTGCATTTTTAACATCAATCTCAATTGAGCGTTTTAGTGCTTCTAATGAATCGGGAACTTGATTTAACATTGATAGATAACATCCTTTGTTATACCATGCCATGCCATATGTTGGGTCTGAATCTATTGCTTTTTCAACGCAGTCTAATGCTTTAGCATAATTCTTTTTTTCATAATTTACTAATGATTTTAAGTTCCATGCTTCTGGATTTGTTATGTCAATATCTAAAATTTTATCATAAACTCTCATTGCTTCTGAATGGTCATCTAAATGAAATCGTGAATATCCAAGTTTGAGCATTGCTTCTACATCGTTTGGATCTGCTCTTAGTATCATCTCAAAATTTTCTACAGCTTCTTCCAACTTTTCATCTGCCATCAAATTGATGCCTTTTTTGAAAAGTCTATCTCGTTGATAATTTACATTTGTTAGACTTGTTTCATCTTTTTTAGTTAAAGAAGTGTCTTTTTTCTTATCCTTCATAAATTAGATTCCTACATTTAACGGATAAATATTAAGCTGATACTAGTGCTAAATTTACGCCTAACATGACTGAAAAATGTAAATAAATACTAGATATTGAAAGAAATGATTATGCCGTCATCTGAACACTTTGCTGTTAAAGGCCAATCTCCTTACAAACAAAAAAATGGTGTCTTTGAAGTAGAATTCGCTATCACTGAAGCAAAGCCTACTGGTGAACAAATTGCACAAAAATCATTTCTTCCAATTTGGCGTGAAAAATCTCATCTTAATATTAAAAATGGAGAATTTGAGACTACATTAGGTTCTCAATCAAACCCATTACCCGAAAAAATTTCTACATTTACCACTGTTTGGATAATACTTGTTGATCAATTCTCATCTGTAGGTTCATCATTTGAATTCAAAGTTCCTGAAACAATGAGACAAGTTAATGAAAAACCAAAATCTGATTCAACTCAATCAAAAACAAAACAAATACCGCGCTCTTCTAGTGCTGGTGTAAAAGGTCCTCCTGGTCAATCTGGTCCTGATGGTGACAAAGGTGACAAAGGTGACAAAGGTCCTGCAGGTGACAAAGGTCTTTCAGGACAAAAGGGAGTTACTGGTGACAAAGGTGACAAAGGTGACAAAGGTCCTCCTGGTCTAAAAGGTGGTACAGGTGACAAAGGAGAGAAAGGCCTAACCGGTGACAAAGGTGACAAAGGTGAACAAGGAGGTCGAGGTTTAATCGGTGACAAAGGTACCACTGGCGCTCAAGGTCCATCTGGTGATAAAGGATTAACTGGTTTACGTGGTGACAAAGGAGAGAAAGGCCCAACCGGTCCTCCCGGTGTTCAAGGTGACAAAGGAGTTCCTGGTCCTGTTGGTGAACGAGGTGACAAAGGAGTCACCGGTCCAATGGGAGAGAAAGGCCCAACCGGTCCTCAAGGTCCACAAGGAGAAAAAGGAAAGATTGGAATTACTGGACCTATTGGAGAGAAAGGTCCACGCGGTCCTCAAGGTACTCCTGGCGACAAAGGAATAACTGGCGTTCCAGGTCCACAAGGTGACCGTGGAACAATTGGTCCACAAGGTGAACAAGGCCCACCTGGATTAACCGGTGACAAAGGTCCACGCGGTCCTCAAGGAATTCAAGGTCCACAAGGTGAACAAGGAAAGCAAGGTTTGCAAGGTCCATCTGGTGACAAAGGCTCACAAGGTCCACAAGGGCCTGTTGGTGACAAAGGTCCACGCGGTCCCCCTGGCCCGCCTGGTGAGAAAGGTCCAACCGGTGGAATGTCTGAAGAACAAAAACAACTGTTCAAAGATATGCTCGATATTTTAGTTAGAAAAGGAATAATGTCTGCTGAAGAACAAATTGAATTACAGAGTCATCTGTATTAGATAATTAGTACAAACTTTCTGCAACCGTTCTGTAAGGTTGAAGCCATCTTTCATGATTACATTCTACGCATTTGAATAACCATCTTCTTTTTCTTGTGACCACTTTTGGCATAACTACCACCTCGTGTTTTGTTTTAGCCATACAGTAATCACATCTCCTTTCTTCATACTGTTTTGGTTGATCTTTCATTCCTAGAAACTTCGCTAATTCTCTAAAATCATTTTTTAATTCTTCAACCAATTTTTGATTGTAAATTGTGGCAGCTGGATGAAATGTAACAAAAAATTTTCTACCATCTTTTTCAACAATTTTTCCATGGTTTTTTGTTATCTCTTTTCCACTCAATAAAGTACCATATGCGGTATTTCCCATAACGCAGATTATCTTTGGATTGATTATCTCAATTTCCTGATTGATAAAATCATTACAAGACTCTTCTTCTTTTTTTGACGGAACCCTATTTTTTGGAGGTCTACATTTTACGATATTCGTGATATAGACATCTTGCCTATCAATCCCGGTATCTTCTAAAATCATGTCAAGTCTTTTTCCGGCAGCACCGACAAATGGCTCTCCATGAATATCTTCATTTTTGCCTGGGGCCTCTCCTACAAAAATCACATCTGCATTAAAATTTCCCTTACCTGGAACTGCCTTTGTTCGTGTCTCACACAATTCACATTTTTTACACTCTTTGACAGTTTCTGCAATTGAATCCAGCTTATGCATATGTATAATCTGAGGAACTACTAATTCAATTAATCTAAACTCATCTGAGATATTGCAGGTAAAGTAAAGAAATACTCATCTTCAAACTCAAAGTCAGTTTCACCTTTTTCTCTTAATGAATCAAAATAATTACTACAATCTGAATGAAACTGTAAATTCGCATTATTTTGGCCTGACATACATACCGATCTAAATCAATTCTTTTGTTTGGCTTTGTGAGAATAATTTGTTAAACAATGTAGATTGTTTTATGCATTAAAAGAATACATAATAGAACCAAGCCTAAATTGCAATTATGAGTGATTTACAAAAATCTGAATCAGAGTTCATCATCCATGAACAAAATACTCCTGATTTAGAGTTCCTGAAATTCTTTGACCCTACAACAATGAGTATTCATCTTAAAGAAAATCAAAAACCTCTTGGCAAGAAAGGAATGCCTGGAAGTTTTGAGTTAGTGGAACTTGACACAAAAACACTTGACCGTGATTATCTTGAAATTATAACAAATCAAATTTTATCTGCAATAGATGATGAAACGCTTGGAAATACAGAAATCTCAAAACCTGGTGCTTTGGTAATCCAGTATAGAGATTATCGAATTGCAATAACAAGACCTCCATTTTCTGAACTTTTAGAAATCACAATAGTTCACCCAATCAAACAAATGTCATTAGAGGATTACCAACTATCTGAGAAATTAATGTCTAGATTGGAACAACAAGCAGAAGGAATTCTAATATCTGGTGCTCCGGGTTCTGGAAAAAGTACACTGGCATCTGGAATTGCAAACTTCTTTAACCGCTCTGGAAAAATTGTCAAAACATTTGAATCTCCACGTGATTTGCAAGTTGATCCTGGAGTAACCCAATACACTAGATTAGATGGAAGTTTTGAAAACTCTGCAGATATCTTGTTACTTGTTAGACCTGATTATACAATATTTGATGAAGTTAGACGAAGAGACGATTTTAGAATTTTCAGTGATCTTAGATTGACCGGAGTTGGTATGGTTGGAGTTGTTCATGCAAATACCCCAATTGATGCTATTCAAAGATTCATTGGAAAAATTGAACTTGGAATTATTCCAAATGTACTTGATACTGTAATTTATGTAAAAGATGGTGGAATTTCCAAAGTTTACCAACTTGAACTAAAAGTAAAGGTTCCATCTGGAATGGTTGAACAAGATTTAGCACGACCTGTAATTGAAATATCTGATTTTGAAACAAACACTTTGGAATATGAAATTTACACCTTTGGTGAAGAAAATATTATAATTCCTGTTGATGAAAATGGTTCACAAAAAACTGGAATTGAACATTTAGCAGAAGAAAAAATTTTAGACCGATTGTATAGATTTGATTCTCACCCTAAAGTTGAATTTCTTAGTCCTGGCAGAATCAAGATTTTTGTTTCAAAAGATTCTATTCCTGCATTAATTGGAAAAGCAGGAAAAACCATTCAAGAATTAGAAAAATCTCTTGGTTTACACATTGATGTTGAAGAACACGGGATACAACAAGATCTCCCATCTCAATCTTTATCGTATGATTATGGTGAATCTGGAACTGCTCTAATATTTGAGGTAGATAGACAATATACTGGAAATGTGGCAAGCTTTGTGGTAAATGGCGAGTTTCTATTTTCATCTAGAATTGGTAAAAAAGGTAAAATCAAAATTTTGAAGCGTTCTACTGAGGGTAAGCGTTTTTCCAGATTTGTCAATAATGATGATAATCTAGAAATATTTCTAAAACGAGATTAGAATCTAAGTAATTAGTAGTGTTTGTAAAAAATTTCAAATACTAGTTATCATGATGTATAGTATGTGTGGAGACCCAATACTAGATTTACTATTCTACGTTGCTCCATTTGCATTATTGGCTGCTGGTGGACTATTTTTCTTAAAAGGTAGTCGTAAAAAGATAGAAGAAATTTTTAGCTAAATTTATTGGAATTCATTAAAACTATTCATCATTTTTGGATTTGCTTTGAAAAACGTCACAAATTTTCTAATCTGCCTAATTGTTTTTGGATTTAGATGATGTTCAATTCCTTCTGCGTCTTGATTTGCAATTTCTTTACCAATTCCTAAAATTTCAAAAAACTCTAGTAAAATTCCATGTTTCTGTTTTATCATGTCTGCAATTTTCTGACCTTTTTCTGTTAAATTAATCCCATAATATTTTTCATATTCCAAATATCCATCTCCATCTAATTTCTTGAGCATTTTTGTTACACTTGGTGCGCTGACATTCATGTATCTTGAAATATCCAGTGTTGCGGCATATCCTTTCATATCTACTAGTTCTGATATGACTTCCAGATAATCCTCAACTCTTGAAGAGATTGCTTTTTCAGATTCATGTGCTGCTTTTATTGAATCTAATCTACGTGAAGTCTTATTTTTCATTATGGCGATAAGAATTTACTTTTATATAAATTGGAAATTATTGTGACGAAATCTTGACTTTAATGTAGTAGATTTTAATCACTGACTGTTAACTATATTTTCTAAAATATCAATAAATGACAGATTTACTCAAGGAAAAAATTGAAAGATTACGTATAATGAGAGAATCAGCTTCTAGACGCACTGATTTGTATAATGATATGGGAAAACTAGATGATAAACAAACTACACAATCTTTAGGGGCATTAAATCGTGCATCTGCTCCTGGCAGAAAAATGCAAAAACTAGGCTTTTTGATGTTATGGATTCCTGAACCTACCGGTGTAACCGTTGCAGTTGGGGCTCCAATGATTTTGGCAGGCAGGTATCTTGATAAAAAATACAATGGCTCTACCTTGAAAGATATTGGCCAAAGTACTCATGAAACAATGTCCTCAATTAACCAATTCAAAGCATCGCTGTAATTGCTTTAGTTTTTATTTTATCCTGTATGATAAAACATATGCCAACACGTCTTCAGGTTTTGATCCCTATTGGAATTGCTGCTGTAATAGTTGGTGTTGCTGGAATGATCTCACTTCCATCTGAAGTTAAACTTGACGCGAATTCAAATTTCTTAATGGGCACTGTACAATTAGATGATAAACTTATTCAAGTATACATTGCAGATAATGACCCACGTAGGATGCGTGGTTTAATGTGGGAGACTCAGAGTTTTCTTGCCGATGATAAAGGAATGCTATTTGTATTCGATGAGCCTGGAAATAGATCCATGTGGATGAAAAACATGCAGTTCCATCTTGATATTATTTGGTTTAATGAAACTGGTGCAGTAGTGGCAATTCAAAAAAATGTCCCTCCATGTATAACTCCTGTTGAGGTAATGAGCTGTAAATCTGCTGGTGTTTCTGCTGACAATGCACAATATGTTCTTGAAATGACATCTGGATATGTTGATGAACATTCCATAACTGAAAGTTCACAATTATTATTAATCTCGATTTAGATGAATCTATTTTATCAAAGAACGTATCTTGTTTTAGGAATGTTTTTTGTATTCGTTGGAGCATATTCTGCATATGATGCTGGAACTAGTTATCAGACCGCCACTACAATAACCATCATTATTGCAAGTATTGGATTTATTCTAGGTGGAATTTATCTTCTCATAACATATCTGAAAAACCGAAAGATCTTAAAACGAGTTGATTAAATCGTATAATATGACTGATTTCAAAAAAATTGCAGCAGATGGTTTTGAAATAAATGCAAAAGCTCTTGATACTAACCCTGATGATGCAGCCGCACGTTCTTACATGTTGGGAATTATGATGGCAAAGCATCTTGATGAAGAACATGTGAAACGTGCAAAAAGATACGTAATTGATTAAATGAAACTTTTACTATTATTGCTAATTTCTGTGGTTTTTGTTACCGTTGGTTCTAGCTATGCATCTGCGTTAGAGTATACTTATCCCACAATCAATCAAAGACTAACTGAAATTCCTACATACTGTGCTGTTGAGTCGATAAGTGACAAAATCGAGTCCTCTGAAATGGATGAGATGATAGCAAAATCTGAACTCGCTGTTAATACATGGAGAGAAAAATTACAAAAATCTGAAATAACAAACAAGGAATTCTGGGATTTAAAATTTAAGAAAATTGGAAAAAATGAATCCGTAAGTGATGATTGTACAATTACAATATTGTTCAGAGATGATCCTGAATTTTCTGGGTCATTGCTTAGTAAAACACTAGGGGCTTTCATGAGAAATTCAATTTATGTCTATTATGAAAACCAAGAATCGGTTTATGGTGATAAATGGATGGATGGGATTTTGAAAACTATAATTCATGAAATGGGCCATACTTTTGGTCTTGGTCATTATACCACTGATGATAATGATTACAATAGAAAAGTTGCAACACGTGATGAATCTCCTCCTTCGATAATGTTTGCTCCTGCACACATTAATCCTGATTTAAGAAAGATTACTGATATCGATGTCCAAAAAGTTCGTTTAATTTATGGGAGTTATGGTTTTCATGCATTTTCTGAACAACGACCAAGTGAAATCATTATTGAAAATCCACTTTTACCGCTAGATCCTATGTATCCTTTTGAATATACCGAAGTTTCTAAAAATATTGTAAAGTTATTTCGTCATCAGGATTCAATGATGAAAATTTCTGGTCAGATAAATGATGTTGTATTCATGCCTGGTCATCCTGTATTTTTGATAATTACAAACCCTGATCTTTCTGTACAAGTTTTAAAAGTAAAACCCACTAGAAGCGGATTTTTTGAAACATATATGAACTTCAATTACAAATCACTTCCCGGTAAATATTCAATTGAATTTGCATACATTGATAAAATTGATCAAAGTAAAAATATGACATTTGATGTAGAGCAAACTGACATTTCATTACCTACTAAATCTGAAAATCTAAATATCATTCAGGTGAGTAATACTGCTGATCAATTCTTTGAAATGGGTTTGTATGGTGATGCCATAAAAAATTACAAGGTGGTAACAAAAAATATAGATAAAATTCAAGAACCACTGCACCTAAACGCCTTAAATAAAATCGGTCTGGCCTTAATAGAGTTAAAAAATTATGAGAAATCATTATCATATTTTGAGCAGGTGTATGAAATCAATCCTGATTATCCTAATATTCAAGAAAATCTCAAAACTTCGAAATCGTTGATTGAGACTAAAGGCAAAATGGTGAATGCTGATTCAATTGTATCACTTCCTGGTTGGATTAAATCAAATGCTGGTTGGTGGATAAATGGTCAATCCACTGATCAATCGATGCTTGATGCAATTGAATACCTGCAAAACAAAGGCTTGGTTGGAAGTTATGAATTTTCTAATTATTCTCAATCATATATTCCAAATTGGCTTGTAGATATCGTAACATGGTGGTTTGATGAAAAACTATCTGATGAGGAATTTCTCAAAACTATTGATTATCTATTAAAGCAAGGAATAATTATAATTTAAAAAAATACTGTGATTAATTTTCACAATTATTGAGCTGCTTGCTTTTGTCCTAAAAGTGACAAAAGTGGCATTGCATCCCATTGATACATGTATGATGAAAGAAATGATTTGCATGCGTCATTGTATGTGTTGAAGAAACCTTCTGCTGTAGCTTGATCTCCTTCAATTACTGACATTGCGGTTTTATTATCATCAAATGATCCGCTCCAAATCATGTTTCCTTTTGCATTCCAGTCGTCAATGATTGTAGCAATTTTGCCTGCGGCTTGTGCTACGTCTTGTTCTTTTGCATCTTCTTTGAAGACGCTAACTAAAACATATGGTTTTTTGTCTGCCATTACGTGTTTACCACTATGACGATATTAAAATTCGATGTACTTTTCAAAACCTTGTTCTAATAAGATGGAAAGCGCCGTTAGCAACATTCCAGTAGTTGACGACATGTATTCTGGTTTTTAGATCAAAGCATACGATGCTGTGTCACTAACGGCATATACAGATTCTTCTTGTTTAATAATTAAAACTAGTTTTGAACTTAGATTGTTATTCTTAACTTTTGGAATTTCTCTTCTAAATTCTTAGATTGTAGAACTTACACAATTCTAAAAATAATAAAATTTTATGAAATAACACATAATCCGTTTGTTGTAATCACATTAACATCATGAAGTAAAATGATCTAACTATCTGGAATTTGAGAAAATTATTTTTTTCCTCTTCCTTTTTTGTTTTAAAGCTTATCTGATTATCTTGTTCTATGATGATAGAATGAGTCCTCTCCTAAAATAGGGTTTCAAAAGTAAGGAATTATTGAAGAATTCTATCTTTGCCATACTTGCAATTGCAATGTTATTGGTTGTAATTCCTAGTGCGTATTCTGTTGATAACAGTAAGGTACGATATTACTCTGTTACAGAAGTTACTGAAACAAGTCTAAATCTTGCACTGACAAGTCTTGAAAATCAAGACTTTGATTCTACTAAAAAATTCATAGAATTTGGTTCAACACACTTTTCAAAGAATTTAGAAAAATTAAGAAATGTTGATGCATCTCTTACAGATGAGGTTCACATATCATTACTCGATCTTCAAACCAGACAGATTAATTCTGAAAATCTATCTGCGGTATCATCTGAACTAACAAGAATTATTGAAATTTTTGAAGCAATTCCAGAGGATGTAGAATACAATCCAAATATCACAGTTTCATTATTGATTATAGTTGATGAACAATATGCAAATTTTGAAACTAACGAAGATGAATTTTCTTATCAAATAGCTGTGGGATTCATGGAGAGAGCCAATCAGATATTTTATTCTGGAACTGATTATGGAGAACGTCAAAAAGTAGAATTAGAATCATTTTTCAACGACATGTTTGAAATGGTAAAAAACAAAGATCCATACGCATCAATTGCATCTACTAATATCTGGGTTCAAAGAGATTTGCTTGGAACTGATGTTGTTGGAACTATTGGAAAAGACAGTAGTAGTTTCTATGTTGTCATAAAAGAACTATACTCTGAATTAATGGTTGAATTAGATAATGGCGATTACAAAAAGGCAGAGCAATTAGGAATTGAGGCATACCTTGAAAACTTTGAATATTTAGAGCCTGAGATTGAAATTGCAGATGCAGAATTATTATATCAATTAGAATGGGACATGCGTGAAGAATTACGTACGAAGATCAAAAATTATGAAGACCCCTCTGTAATCAAATCGTTTTTGGTTGATTCAATTATTCCTAGACTAGATACTGCAGAAGCTAAAGTTATAGATTTGAGAGCATCTGGTGTAATAATTGCAGAAGCACGAGCAAATCTAGAAACAAAACCAATGGGCTCTGCATCTGAAGGTCAAAAAGCTGAAGTTCGAGATGAGATTGATTTCATCCGTGAACAATTGATGGCAACCGAAATTTTTTACGAGTTAGGTGATACGCAAGCCGCATACGCAAGTGCAAGAACCGCATATCTGGACAGTTATGAATATGTTGAAATTCCATTAAGAGCAATTGCTCCTGATTTTACATTTGAAGTTGAATATCAGTTTGCAACATTAAGAAATCAAATTAACGATGGTGCACCAATTGAAGATATCTCTACTACAATTATTTCCATTGAACGTTCTCTAGATGAATCTGAACGTCTTGTTTCTGGAACCGGAACAATTGCACCAATGATTGCATTCATCTCATCTTTTGCTATAATCTTTAGAGAAGGATTGGAATCTGTTTTGATTTTAGGTGCCATAATTACATATCTTGAAGCATCAAGAAATCATAAATTCAAAAAATATGTGCATTATGGAGTAGGACTTGCAATCGGCGCCACAGCTGTAACTTGGGTTGTTGCATCTTATGTTATAGAAATCTCGGGTGCTAACCGAGAACTAATTGAGGCGATAGCTGCATTATCTGCAACAGCGGTTCTGTTCTATGTGAGCTTCTGGATACTGAATAAGATTGAACATAAACGATGGATGGAGTTTGTAAAGGCAAAAGTTTTCCAGGCATCTGCTGCCGGAGGTACGTCCGTGTTCATAATGCTGTCATTTTTCACTGTTTACAGAGAAGGATTTGAAACTGTTCTGTTCTATCAAGCGATGTTTTCATTTGCTAAATACATGGAACTGTATGTTGGATTAGGATTCATTACAGGTATCATTTCACTACTTGGAATATACTTTGGATTTAGAAAACTTGGAAAACGTCTACCTCTACGTGCATTATTTGGATTAACAATGGGTATTGGTGCTTACTTGTCAATTGCATTCTTAGGAAATGCAATACGAGAGTTCCAGGTATTAGATTACATCCCATACACTAGCATGCTTGGTACTATCCCAAGATTAGACATCAACGTTGCAACAATGACTGGAATTTATCCAACACTTGAGACAACTGTAGGCCAAATCGTCTTGCTATCGGTATATCTTGTAGCATCTCTCTATGTGCTTGTTCTAAGACCAAAGAGACAAAAAGCCCTCGCTTCAATGAGAAAATCGAGAGCCGAAGTAAATGAGCAACAGACGAATTAGAATTGGTATTGATGTAGGCGGGACATTTACAAAAGCTATAGCGTTAGATATTGTATCTGGAGAAATTTTATCCACTTCTACAATTCCAACAACACATACAGCCGAACGTGGAGTATCTGCAGGTATCGTCTCTGTGTTATCAGACTTGTTAAAAGAATCTCATATTGAATTAGATGAAATTGAAATTATAGCTCACAGTACTACTCAGGCAATTAATGCCTTGTTAGAATCTGATACTGCCAAAGTTGGAATTGTTGCAATGGGTGTCGGTCCTGAAAAAAGTGATGTCATAAAACGTACAAACCTGCGTGATGCACAAATTAACCATGAAAATGATATCAAATCATCTCATCGATTTCTAGACACGTCTCATCTGATTACTGATTCTGAAGTATCTACTGCAATTAAGGAGCTAAAAGATGAAGGTGCTAAAGTGATAGTTGCAACTGAGGCGTTTGGTGTGGATGATCCTTCAAATGAAGAATTCATCATGGAACATGCTACAAAACAACAAGTCCCATCTACCGCATCACATGAAATTTCTGGAATTTATGGTCTCGAGATTAGAACCTTAACTGCAGCAATCAATGCTAGCGTATTACCAAAAACTGTTCAGGTAGGTAACTTTGTTGAAGAAGCAATTCGTGAAACTGGTGTAACTGCTCCATTAATGATAATGAAAGGTGATGGTGGTGTTACAAGCATGGATACATTTCGTACAAAGCCAATCTTAACTGTACTTTCTGGTCCTGCCGCAAGTGTTGCAGGTGCATTACTATATCTAAAAATCACAAACGGAATTTTTGTTGAAGTTGGTGGAACCAGTACCAATATTTGTATTATAAAAAATGGCAAACCTGAAATTCGTTATGTTACAATAAAGAATCATCCTACTTGCATTAGGTCAATGGATGTCCGCGTACTTGGTGTTGCAGGTGGAAGTATGGTACAAGTAAAATCAAATATTGTTGTAGGTGTTGGACCACGTAGTGCACACATTGCTGGTTTGAAATATTCTTGTTATGCACCCATGGACGATTTATCAACTGGTGAAATTATTTTTGTTAAACCAAAACCAAACGATATTGAAGAATATGTTGCCATAAAATGTAAAAACGAAACGTATGCAATAACAAATACTTGTGCCGCAAATGCACTAGGTAGAATACCTGAAGGTGATTACTCTTACTCTGATCCTGCAACTGCAAAGCTTGCGTTAGAAATTTTAGGTAAAAAATTAGGGGTCTCTGGCTCACAAGTTGCATTGTCTATACTTCAAAACGCTTCATTTGATATCACAAATGAAATTACAAAAATCATAAAAGAGTTTGAACTTCAAAAATCAAAAGTCAAACTTATTGGTGGAGGTGGTGGTGCATCTGTTCTTGCACCTTTTGTTGCAGAACAACTACAATTACAATACGATAAAGCTGATTATGCTGAAGTTATCTCTTCAATCGGTGTTGCATCATCAATGATGCAAGAACAACTTGAAGAAACTGTTGTAAATCCAAATCCTGAACAAATATCAAAACTTCACAAAAAAATTCATGACATACTTATTGAAAAAGGATCAACTCCAGAATCTATCTCTGTTGACAGTGTATACATTCCAGAAAAATCGTTGTTACGTGTAACTGCATTTGGAAATGTTGAATTAGATAATGGCATGACAGCTAAAAATATTTTTGATAAAGATGATGCAATGGAACGTGCACTTGAAATTTCTGGTATGCCTAAAGATAAAATTAATCTTGAATTTGAAACTGATCATTATTTTGTATTTGCTGGAAAAATTACAACAAAAAAATTGATGATTAAAAAAACTATACAGCCTGTAATTGTCATTGATAAGTATGGTCGGGAAAAACTCAATCTTAGTAATGCAAAACTAATAGATGGTGATATTTCTCAAATCACATCTGGACTAAACAAATCTCTATCATCTGACTCTGATATTTCTCCGCAAGTTTATCTTCTAAATGAATTGAAATTAGTTGATTTTTCGGGACTCACATCCAAGTCTCACATAATCGATGCAATCAAAAAAGAATTGAATCCATCCTCTCAGGCCTGTGTAATCGTAGAAGCCAAAAAATAGTTGTAGTTAAGCAAGTTGTATATTCTAAGACTCTAGAATAAGAATCTACATTCAGGTTTAGCATTATATACGAAATCAATAACGAATTTTTCGTGAACAAGTTAATTTTACTAGCACCATTAATGGCACTTCTTTTAGTGCCAATGGCATCAGAAGCAGAAGCAGCTCTTGGTGATGAATGGGCAGCAATTAAGAAAACACTTGGCAATGCATACAAAGCAGAAACAACTGAAGAATCACTAAAACTTCTAGCAGATGCTCGCGGAATTTACATGAGTGAATTTGCAGGAGCAGCAAGAACACATGATCCAGATACTCATGCAGTAGTCATGGAATGTTATGACAAAGCAAAACAAAATTATCAAGATGGCGATAACAAACAAGCAAAATTATGGATTCAATGTCAAGAAAAATCAGTTTACACACTTGGTATAGTAATGATGGAAGTTGCAGTAGCAAATGATAACGCAAAAGATTACATCAAATGGGCAGACATTGTTAAAACAAAATTCAAAGTTGAAGCAAAAGACCCAGCATCACTAGCACTACTCACAGCAATTGAAAATGACGGTTCCAAATTAGGATTATACTCTGAAGTATTTAGAGAAAACATGTTAGATATTTTCGAATTAAAAACAGTTGAAGAATTAGAAGAAGCACTAATCAAATATAATGAAGATGACACATACGGCGCAAAGAAATATGCCTATGAAGGATTATACTATTACAGAACACTTGACCCATATGTCGTAAACTCAATCGGTCAAGGAGAAGCAGACAAACTATATGCATTAATGGAAAAAGCAATGGACATTTCAGACTCTGCAAATGACGGAGTATCTATTTCAGACTTGAAAGCACAAATGAAAGACACCAAGAAAGAAGTAGAGAAAATTGTTATGAAACACAACGGAATTGCTGGTACTCCTGAAGCACTTGCACTAGCAGGTATCTCTGATAGATTACACTTAGTAAAAGTAGAATATGTTGACGCAATTGATGGCACAGGCACTATCATTAATGATATGGAATATGCTGAAACTGTAGCATTTGCACACGGCGGAGTCGAAATCGCTGAAGAAAACGCTGAAGTATTAAAAGCACTTGGAGCAAGTGACTTTGCCAAATTACAATCACAATTAGCAAGTATTGCCTCTGATGTAGACAACAAAGTAAAAATTTCAACAGTTCTAAAACAAGCTGACGAAGCAACCTTAACTGTAAAGAACCTACAAGCAAACGCAGGTGAAGGTGGATCAAACCTTGGTGGTTACTTTGACACTATTGATAGATTATTGATTACAGCACAAGCAGCATATGAAAATGGTGATGCTGAATTAGCACACGAACTAGTCGGCACCGCATACCTGGACAACTATGAATTCTTAGAGGCTCCAATTGGAGAATACAACACTTTCTTAATGAAAGAAATTGAAAATGAAATGAGAGAGAACTTAAGAAACATGATCGAATCTGGTTCATCTGCTACCTTAGTTCAAGCACAAATCCAAAAAATCACTACTGACCTTGATACTGCACAAGACTTAGTTACATCTGGCTCACCAGCTGCTGAAGATACAGTAAAACTTGGTGAACAATGGGCCAAAGTAAAGAAAACACTCGGTAATGCATACAAAGCAGAAACTACTGATGAATCACTAGCACTTCTAGCAGATGCTGAAGCAATTTACAATAAACACTTTGCAAGTGCAGCACAAATGCACGATAGAGCAACTCACAACGTAATTATGGAATGTTATGATAAAGCAGAACAAAATTACAAAGATGGCGATAACAAACAAGCAAAACTATGGATTCAATGCCAAGAAAAATCAATTTACACACTTGGCATGGTCATGATGGAAGATGCAGTATCAAAGAATAACTCATCAGCATACATTGACTGGGTAGACATTGTTAAAACAAAATTCAAAGTCGCTGACAAAGACCCAGCAACACTAGCACTACTCACAGCAATTGAAAATGACCCATCAAAACTCAGACTATACTCCGGTGTAGTTAAAGATAACATGTTAGATATTTTCGAATTAAAAACAGTTGAAGAATTAGAAGAGGCACTTATCAAATATAATGAAGATGACACATATTCTGCAAAGAAATATGCCTATGAAGGATTATACTATTACAGAACACTCGACCCATATGTCACCGACTCAATAGGTGCAGCAAAAGCCAATGAACTATACGGATTAATGGAAAAAGCAATGGACATTTCCGACTCTGCAAATGATGGAGTATCTGTTGCAGACTTGACAGCACAAATGAAAGACACCAAGAAACAAGTAGAGAAAATTGTTATGGAGCACAACGGTATTGATGGCACTCCTGAAGCACTTGCACTAGCAGGTATCTCTGATAGATTACACTTAGTTAAAGTAGAATATGTTGACGCAATTGACGGCACAGGCACCATCATCAATGATATGGAATATGCTGAAACTGTAGCATTTGCACACGGCGGAGTCGAAATCGCTGAAGAAAACGCTGAAGTATTAAAAGAACTTGGAGCAAGTGACTTTGCAAAATTACAATCACAATTATCATCCATAGCATCTGATGTGGACAACAAGAAAGCAATATCCACAGTCCTAAAACAGGCTGATGAAGCAACCTTAACTGTAAAGAACCTACAAGCAAACGCAGGTGAAGGTGGAGCAAACCTCGGCGGATACTTTGACACTATTGATAGATTATTGATTACCGCACAAGCAGCATATGCAAATGGCGATGCTGACTTGGCACACGAACTAGTCGGTACTGCATACTTGGACAACTATGAATTCCTAGAAGCACCAATTGGCGCAGTTGACAGTAAATTAATGAAAACTATTGAAGATGATATGAGAGAGAACTTGAGAAACATGATTACATCTGGCTCTTCTTACAACGATGTTGAATCTCACATCCTAATGATTAACAATGACTTAAAGACAGCACAAGCAGCAATTGCTAGTGGTCCTGCTCCAAAGGCAGCCGCAGCAGCACCTGCCCCAACCCCAGCACCAACCC
>JAOMAI010000005.1 GCA_028344155.1 Candidatus Nitrosopelagicus sp. | reverse complement strand
TTCTACTTGCGCAAATTGGATAACATCCACAATCATTCAAGAACCCTCCTCCTAGTTCCATATCATATCTAATATCTCCCTCTGGGAATGATGGAAAACCAAAATTACCGTTGAACGATACAAGTTCTCCAATTCTATTTTCATTGATCAAATCTTTTACTTTTTTGTGTTGTGGATGAAATCTGAACATGAAGCCTTCCATTAGACGTACATTGTTTTGTTTTGCCGAATCAATCATTTCTCGTGCACGTTCAAGATGTTGTGTAGATGATTTTTCAACGTAAACATGCTTACCTGCGGCTGTTGCCTTTTTAGACCATTCTTCATGTGTACCTATTGGAGTTGAAATGTATACTGCATCAACTGAACTATCTGAAATTACATCTTCATAATTACCAAATTTTTTACAATTAAATTCATTAACAAATTCTTTTGCTCTATCTGATGAACGACTGCCAATTATTTCAAGTTCTGTAAATTCTGATTTTAATATAGCAGGAATTACTGAACGTTTTGCAATTTTTGAACAACCAATAACACCAAATTTTAAAGGTTCCATTTTACTCATAAATATGAAATTATTCCTCGTACATGTGGTCCCACAAAGTTTTCAATTTTCATTAATTGTTTAATCTGATATAGTGTAACCCAAATGAAGGAATCCGGAATTTTTAATTCTTCGTTATCTTCAACTTCCACAATCATATTATAATTTGATTTTAAATGAAATCTTCCCCCATCTTCGGATTGCCATTTTGCATAAATAGTTTTAGCATTTTCTGATTCATCAAAATATTCTGCAAACAATGGTTTAGAGCCACCATGTGCTTTTAGTAAATTACTTGTTGTAGCTTGCAATGTTGGTGATAATTGTAACTTTCCTATATTTCCCGGTTCAGCTTTTGCTTGTAACAAATAATGTGGAACTCCATTAACTCTTTTCATGATTATTCCTAAAATTCCTCCAGGATTTTTTCCAATCATTGGCTGGGTCCATCCTTTCTTCCCAACTTCACGATCAAAAGTATTCGTAACTTTTACACCAATGACTTGAAAAAATCCTCCAGAATCATGTGTAATATTACCTGTTTCATTTTCTATATCCCATTTATCTAATTCATTAATTCCAACTTCTTCCACAATCATATCTGATTCTTCCCTCTTTTCTTTAAACCAATTAATTATGTAATCTAGTTTGTTTATTTGATTATCATCACGTATTGATTCTATCATAGTTTTAATTCGTAAAATTGAGTCTGAGTCTACATTGTAGCCATTCTTTTCTAAAATTTCTTTAATTTCATCAATTAGCATTAATATGAAAATCTCTACTTGTTTAATTATATTTTCTATTCATTATCTTAGAAAACTACTAAAAATTTAATAGATAAAGTTAGAATTTGCACCATCAAAGTTGATTACTGCTCCTGATAGATATTTTATCTCTTTTTCTACTATGGAGCTGACAAAATTGCCAATCTCTTGAGGCTCTCCTAATCTCTCCATAGGCAAACTATCTGCATATTCTTCTACATCACTTACTAATTCTTTTGTTCTATCTGTATTGATTGGACCTGGTGCTATATTGATCATAGTGATATTTCTAGAAGCATATTCTTTACTCAAAATTTTAAACACACTAGAAAAAGCAGCTCTATATGCACTTGATATGATTAATTTTGAATTTGGCTCTTTTATCACATTTGATGTTATTGCAAAAACATATCCCCCATCGTTAACCTTTATTTTTTGCAATAATGTGCAAAATCCAACAAATAATTGATTATGATATTTATTCCAATCTTCCTTAGTAATTTTTTCAAATTTAATTATTGGTGGACCTCCTGTGTTTAAGACCAAGATATCTGTGGTAGTATTTTTCCCTGCAAATTCATTAACACTCTCTAAATCTGAAGTGTCAATATCAGTACTTGATGCTGAAAGTACTTCAAAATCAAGTTTTTTTAATGAATCTGAAATTGCTTTTCCAATTCCTCTACTACCTCCTAGAACAATAGCTTTTTTCATTATCTAGTAGAAATTGTTATTTAATTTAAATTGCCTGAAGAGATTTTTATCATAGGAAATGACTGATTTAAAACCAAAAAAAGTTGGTGAAAATGAATACCAAATTGATGCTAATTCATCTTTAGGAATGAAAGTACCAGTTACAATTTATGCGGATGAAACATTATTACAAAAAATGATGACTGATAGAACACTAAAACAAGCTATCAATGTATCCACCTTACCTGGAATTCAAGAACATGCAGTAGTTTTACCTGATGGTCATGAAGGATATGGTTTTCCTGTTGGTGGTGTAGCTGCTATGGATGCTGAAGAGGGAATGATCAGTCCTGGTGGTGTTGGTTATGATATCAATTGTGGTGTTAGACTGCTACGAACAAATCTCACTGAAGAACAAGTACGTCCAAAACTTGGAGAATTAGTCAATGATCTTTTTAAATCAATTCCATCTGGTGTGGGTTCTAAGGGAGCTGTAAGATTAACTCAATCTGAATTAGATGAAGTTTTAGTTAAAGGTGTTTCATGGGCTATTGATAATGGGTACGGAACAACTGATGATGCAAATGTCTGTGAAGAAAATGGGCAAATACAAAATGCTGACCCAAATAAAGTATCTGATAAAGCAAGGAAACGGGGACTCCCACAATTAGGAAGTTTAGGATCTGGAAATCATTTCCTTGAAGTTCAACGTGTAGAAGAAATTCATGATAAAGAAGCTGCAAAAAGAATGGGGATAGAAGAAGGTACTATCACTGTATTGATTCATTGTGGTTCTAGAGGATTTGGTCATCAAGTTTGTAGTGATTATCTAAGAATTTCTGAACAGGTACAAGAAAAATATAACATTAATTTGGCAGATAGAGAACTTGCATGTGTTCCAAATACATCTGAAGAAGGTGAATCATATAGAAAAGCAATGTTTGCAGCATTAAATTTTGCATGGAGTAATAGACAGATGATAACTCATTGGACAAGAAAATCATTTGAAAGAGTCTTTTCACAATCTGAATCTGATTTAGATATGAAATTAGTCTATGATGTTGCGCATAATATTGCTAAAGTTGAAAAACATAAAATTAATGGTGAACAAAAAAATCTTGTAGTACATAGAAAGGGTGCAACACGTGCTTTTCCTGCAAACATGGATGATGTCCCTTCAAAATACCGAGATCTTGGTCAGCCTGTTTTGGTTCCTGGTTCTATGGGTACTGGAAGTTGGATTCTCTTAGGTAGTGAAAATTCAATGTCAGCAAGTTTTGGTTCTACTGCTCATGGTGCTGGTAGAATGATGTCAAGATCAAAAGCAAGACGTGATTTTACAGAATCTGAGGTAAAAAAATCACTCAATGATAAAGGCATTTTTATAAAATCATTAACAAGAGATGGGGTGGTTGAAGAAACACCTCAAGCATACAAGGATGTTGATGCTGTTGTTAATGTCTCTCATAATCTTGGAATAGCAACTAAAGTTGCTAAATTAGTTCCGATTGGAGTGATTAAAGGATGAGCGATGAAGATAAGGAGTTAGAGCTGTTAAAGGCTAAAAGATTAGCTGAAATGCAAAAAAATCTATCTATGCAGGATCAATCATCTAAAGATACAACTGAAGAAAGTCAAAAACCAAAACTTTCCTTACGTGATTATGTATTAAATCGTCTTGGTCATCGTGGCATGGAAGTATTACAAAATGCTGAATATCAATTTCCAAATGAATCGAAAATCATCATTGAAAAATTAGGAGAATTGATTTCATCAGGTGATATCAATGAAACATTGGATGGTGGAAAATTATTAGTATTATTTAGATCTGTGGGACTTAGTATTAGAATGGAAAATAAAATTAATGTTGAAAAAGATGGAAAATTCATTTCTATTGCAGATAAATTTAAAAAAACAACTAATGACGATGAATTATGACCTATTATATTCAGATTAGTACAATTGATTGGCCTAAAGATAGAGTCATTTTTGAAGACACATTGAGTACATTGGAAAAATTATGTGATACTCAAAATGGATATATTCTCAACGAACCTGTTTCCAAATTTGGCTGGACATTCATTGACATGATCTTAAAGGCAGATTTGCATATGCCTATGGAACAAGAATTTGCTGAACAAATTAAAAAATCTAAAGGTTCTAAACCTGAAGAAAAATTTACTAATTTTCTTACAAATTATTTAGAAAATAATAATTGTAAAATAAAATTAAAGTTGATGCAATCTAATTAGACTCTTCTTCCACGTTTTCCACCTTTCTTTCTTGTCGTATCATGTGGAATAGGTGTGACATCATCAATTTTTCCAATTCTAAATCCTCCTCTTGCCAGTGCACGAATTGCAGCTTGTGCTCCTGGTCCTGGAACTCTAGAGCCAACTCCTCCTACTGCTCTGACTCTAATGTGTAATCCTGTGAATCCTTTTGTTTTTGCAGATTCTGTTACAACATTTGCAGCTTTCATTGCTGCAAAAGGTGATGACTCATATCTGTCTGCATTAACATGATGTCCACCAGAACTAATTGAAACTGTTTCTGCTCCAGTTAAGTCAGTAATGTGAATAATAGTATTGTTATAACTGCTAAAGATATGTGCAATTCCCCACTTATCTACTGTTTTTGCTTTTGTAGGTTCTTGTGGTTTTGCTTCTACAACCTCTTCAGTTGCTTCTACAACCTCTTCAGTTGCTTCTACAACCTCTTCAGTTGCTTCTACAATTGTTTCTGGTTCTTCTTTAACAGTTTCTGACATAGATTTTGCAGATTTTTTTGGCTTTATAAAAGAATGCCCTAAAACTATCTAAAATGTTGCCATCCATTATCTTTGATCAGAAACGAATCATCACCATCATCAAAAAATACTCCTTTTCCTTTTGATACGTGACCAATTTCAAAAATGTTAATTTTGTTCTTTTTTGCTAATCTATGAATTTTTTTTAAATTTTTAGGCGTTACTGTGAAAACTAATTCAAATTCTTCACCACCATCAAAAACTAATCTATTCAAATCAATCTTATTTTTTTCTGAAAATTCTATCACATCCGTATTTGTTGGAATTTTTGTAATCATGAATTTTTTCTTACTTTGATTGGATAATTCATTTAAACATGATGATAAGCCATCACTAGAGTCCATAGATGATGTAATATAGTCTGCTGATTCTTGACCAAATTCTAGTCGCGGTTTAGGTTTGAAAAAAAGATTTTTTGATTTTGTTGAAAAAGATTTATCAGATTTTCTTTTATTCATAATTATCTCTAATGCAGATGATGTATATCCAAATGGTCCTGTAGTACAAATAATATCCTTTACTTTGGCATCCTTTCTTTTTATGAAATTTTTAACACTTCCAAATACTACTACGTGTATTGAAATTTCATTACCTTGATTTGTATCTCCACCTAATAATTGAATTTTAAATTCTTTACATGCACTTGAAAAACCTTTGGATAATTCTTGTATTTCTTCTATGGATATGGTTCTTGGTAAAGTTAATGATATGACACAAAACTTTGGTATAATTCCTTTTGCAGCAAAATCACTTAAACTTGAAACAACACTTTTTCTTGAAATATCTGATAATCTTGACCCTTTCGGAATGTCTGTACTTTCTACAAGTGTATCCACACATACTGCACATTGTTCGTTTCCAAGTTTAAAAATTTCAACATCTTCTGAATGAATTTTTTTCTTATTCATTAATTGAATAATTTTTTTTTCACTTAATTTCTTCATAACAACACTCTACTTTTTTTATCATTTCAGATTGTATTTTATTTAATAATTCTATATCATTTGATTCTGTTGAAACTCTAATGATATCCTCTGTATTTGATTTTCTAATCAATGACCATGTATTATCATTGATATTAATTTTAATACCATCTAATTGATCAATTTTGTACTCTGTTTCTAATTTTTTTGCTATCTTCATTATCAATTTGTCATGTAAACTGGATTCTACAGATACCTTGTTTCTAATCTGTGAAAAACTTTCAAAAAACTCTAGATTTTTTTGAATAGATTCATCTTCAACCATGGATGCTATTAATCCACTAGTCAATAATCCATCTCTACACATGTTGAATTCTTTCAGGATGAATCCTCCGCTACTTCCTTCTCCTCCTGCTTCTGCATTATTTTTAATCATCATTTGAATTACATTTGCTTCGCCTACTTTGGATCTCCAAACTTCTCCTCCATGTTTGATAATGTATTTTTCAACTGCTAAACTGCTGTCGATACTTAAAACAAATTTTTTAATTCCTAGTTTAATTGCTTTTACAACTCCTAACCCTAGTGTAATGTCTGAAGATTTTTTTTCACCATTCATTACTAAAATCACTCTATCTGAATCTAAATCATAAGCAAAACCAATATTTTTTGTTTTACTAATTAATTCTGTGAGTTTATCTGAAGTTGGATCAGGACCTCTTGAACAATTATCTAATCTGTCATTTATTATTTCAACTTCACATCCAATTTCTCGTAATAATTTTGGAGCAATTTTTACTGCAGATCCTCCGCCAATATCGATGGTAACATGTTGAGTTTTTTTCAATCTTCCAATAATATCAATTGCGTCGGTAATGTAATTTGATTCTATAATGATCTCCTTGCCAATTTTTGTTCTATCTAAATTTCTTTCATTTTTTACTATCTCTAATTCTTCTTCTGTAATTCCTCTTCCATCAATAATGAATTTTAATCCATTCCACTCTAATGGATTGTGTGATGATGTTATGATTATTCCTGCACCGATCTCTTTTGCTTTTCTAAATACAACCGGTGTTGGAGTAATTCCTAGTTTATAGACATCAATTCCTCTTTCCAACATTGTTGCAGAAACTAAATTCCCTATCATTTCTCCTGTTTTTCTTGTATCCATTCCTATGACGCATTTTCTGGTTTTGATCAATTTAGAAAAACCATCACAGAATCTTATCACATCTTCAGGAAAGAAATCTTTTCCATACACTCCTCTTACTCCTGATATTGAAATTTTCACTTCTTTAAACCAGAAACGCTTTTTATAAACTCTGAGAAGAAATCGTTCGTGCCTCGATAGCTCAGTCTGGTAGAGCGTTTCACTCGTAATGAAAAGGTCGTGGGTTCGGATCCCACTCGAGGCTTTAATCTCTTAATGAGTAATTATCTCTTAATTCATAATTAGTTTCATAAGGTGGACTGTTTGGATTAAGTTCCAATTTTATCTTACAAATTACTTTGTTAAGTAAATCTTGTTCAAAACAACTATCGCTGTATGTCCCATCAATTATCATCTTATCCATATTTGCATTTTTAAAGTAAGAATTCTGAATCTTTGTATTCTTTAAGTTTACATTTGTTAGATCAGCTCCACCTAAATCTGTTTTTTCCAAACTTGCATTTGTTAAATTTGCATTTGTTAAATTTGCAGAATTAAGATAGGCTGAATTAAAATTTGCATTTGTTAAATTAGAATTTTCAAAATTAGAATTTTTCAAAACTGCATTTGTTAAATCTATGCCTGTCAAATCTAACCCTGTAAATTTCTGTCCTGGCATATGAATACCATTAAAATCTGCATCTCGTAAATCCATATTTTCTAAAATCACTCCTACCATGTATGCCCCACTAAAGTTTGCACCTTTGATATTAACTTCATTCAAACTAACATTTTTCAAATATGCACCTGTTAGATCAGCTCCGTATAGTATAGAATTATCTAAAATTGCACCCTTCAAGTTCGCACCTGATAAATTTGCACCTGATAAATTTGCACCTGATAAATTTGCACCCACCAAATCTACTCCTGATAAATTTGCACCCAATAATTCAGCATTTGTTAAATTGGTATGTGATAAATCCGATCCTTCAAAATCAACATGCGCCATTTTGTTATTAGACATATCTGAACCCGAAAAATCTATTTTATGAAATATTGACTCTGAAATGTCCATATCGCTAATATCTGAATTTGAAAAATCTTCTTCTATAAGATTAGAATATTTTTGTAATGTATTCACGTCTGATTTTTTATAAAATTCATCCGTCTTTATTTTATTTGCATTATTCATATTTGCTCCATTAATTTTTGCCATGGTGAAATCAGCTCCAAAAATTTTCGTATCAGTTAAATTTGCATTTTCCAAATTTGCATTTCTTAAATCCGTATTTTGTAGATTTGCTTCAGCTAAATCTGAATCTTTTAGATTAACTGAGTATAGATTACTTCCTTCAAAATTAACTCTTTTTAGTGAATTTCCTGAAAAATCTGATCCAATTAAACTTGATTCTTCAAAATTAGTTTCATATAAAATTGAAGTTCCTAGATACGTATATTGCATCTTTGTATGAGCTAAATTTGCACCACTCAAATTTGTGTTATGAAAAATTTTCTTGGTTAAATCTTGCCCACAAAAATTTGCATAAGATGCATCAACATTTGTAAATTTTGTATTTGCAAGAATTGTTTTGTAGATGTATGCATGTTTTAAGGATGCATTATTTAGATTCACATCTTCCATCACGGTATCTCTCAAATCTGCACCATCCAAATATGCATTTTCCAAATTGGCTTGATACAAATCAGCTTGTCTTAAATCAACTCCAAATAATTTCGCATTACTCAAATTTGCACCTATCAAATCTACTCCTGTTAAATCTGCACCTGATAAATCCGCATTACTCAAATCAGCACTTCCCAATGAAACGTGTCTTAGTATAATTCCAGTTAGATCACATCCCGACCAGTCTATATCAAATTGAGATGAAATTGTCATATATCTCTCAAATGAATTATCCGTCTTGGAATCCTCACACTCATTAATTTTTTTTAGTGTTTCTTGGTGCTCTATTCCTTTCAAACTTGAAAATGAATTATCTGTTGCACTCCAAATTGTAAATACTATTAGGATAATTCCAAGAATAATAAAAGAGAGATTATTAATTTTTTTCAATTACTGTTAGTTGATAATTTATTATAAAAATTAAGATCTAATTGTCATCAATTGTAATCTCAATATCTGCTTGAAGTTCTTCTCCAAGTCCTTTCCACCATTCAATCTTATCTGTCATACTCCCCAGAAATTTGTCTCTCTAGTCCTTTATAGATCTGCCGGTATAGTTTTGATTGAGCTAATGATCTATTTCGATAAATTTTGATCTTGTTTTTTTCTTTGTCGCTTTCTATAAAATATAATTGCAAGTGCGCCAATTGCACAACCCCAAAAAACTGGCCAACGTAATTCTGAATCCCCCATTCCAAGAAATGAAATGATCGTTCCACCAATTAATGCAAACCCAACTAACTCTAATGATTTAGACATCAATCATGATAAAACAGATAAATGATTTAATCATTTGGTATTATTGTGAACAAATATCTCATGGTAATCATGTGTTGCATGTTGATTGGTATACCTATTGCATATGTTGATCCAACCGAGGGTGGATTACGTGAAGAACCATACACTGGCCTATTCTTTGTATCAATAGGTGGTGCAATAGTCATTATACTTTACAGTTCAATGCAGACACGTAAAGAACAGCAAAAACTTAGACGTGAAAGACGAAAGAAATTTAGAAAATAAAATTATAAATCTAATCCAAAAGTTCCTGCTAGATCTGAAAATTTTTGGTAAGACTCTAGATATTGTCTACCTTTTTCAGTTATGACAAATGTGTGTCTTCCATCAAACTCTATTTTATTCATCAATCCTGCACCTGTCAAATTTTTTACAAACTTCTCTAATCTTGAATGTGAAAGATTAGCCTTTGTAAGAAGTGATGTGGTTTTGATTCCTTCTTGACCAGTTTGTTCTGTAACTGTTAGTACATCTGCTACTATTTGCATACTGGTTCTATAGGTCATTATACAACAAATCCTCTAATGAGATATAAGAGTATTACTCAATCTCTGATGAGATAAATAGGCAAAATTTGTTTGTTAAACGTGTCTGAAAGCCCTTCGATCTCTTGGTATGATGATTTTCTTGGTGTTGCATATCGTTATTTTGACATTAGAATGAATGTAGTTTTAATGTTTAAGGAAAGTAAACCATCTAGAGATCTATGGTATGAAACTATGCATTGGTGGAACGATCATACAATCAAGATCAGATTTGTTGAAACTGGTGATGATTACTGGTTCGTAATGGGTGCAGATTCCAGACGTCCTGATACTAACAAATATTTCTACAAAATTTTAGAAAAATCCCCAAATTATGAGCGTTTCAAAAAAGGTCACCAAGGAAGCGCGTACATGAGATTCGGTATTTATTCTAAAAAAACAGTTGACGAGGTAAAAAATGATGCATTATGTGATTGTGGTCACCGAAAAGACGATCATGATGTAGATTCACATTCTTGTCTCTATGAAATTTGTGATTGTACAAACTTTGATACTTTTCAACTAAACATACTAAAAAAGAAAAAAGTTGTAACAAACATCAAATTCTTATCTGAAGATGATGTAAAAGATGATGCATTGGCATGGAATTGTCTTAACAGAAATAAATATTCTAAAACTGATTAATCATTTTCGGTTAATCGATTAACTCTGATATGTTTGCCTGGATAATGTTCTTCAAGTTTACTTGAATAACACTTTCCACATAACGGTGCTTTCATCTTCCAACCTTCCATTGGATTGTAAGGTGTTTCTCCAACATCTTCATCACATTCTGTACATTTAGTCATACAATCTCAACGAACAGATTTGGTTATAAAATCATTTGCCGAAAAAAATGACGTAAATACTACTATTCCATACTATGATCGGTAATAGTCTGGTCAATGTAACCTCCTGCAAGATTTTACACTGGCCGGATTGTTACCTTTTCTAAATCCCAAAAATTGTTTTCTTGATGAATGCAATATCTTCTATTTCTTGACTAATTTTTCTATCAATAATTTTGAGCATATCATTTCCATACACCTGATTTGAGAAAAAGTTATGGGCCGTATTTGATTCTTCAATCTTTGTTTCAACTGCTGAATCTTCTAGGAATTTTGTAACTACTTTGTCTGCCACTTTCAAAATCTTTTCACATAATTTAAAATTCTGCATTATTTTTTCTAATTCTATAATATCTGTTTTGAAATCATCATGTTTTGCAAGAATATTTTTATGAATTATTCTTGCTGTAACTGCAACAAATAGGCTTTGAGCATATCTCTTATTCTTATTTTGGCTACTTTTTCTGTCATAACCTAAATTGTTCTTAGCGAATTCTCGAATCAAATGTGGAAATAAGAAATATCTATAATCGCATTCTAAATCATCATTAAAGACATTTTCATACTTTGCTCCATTTGGAAGATATTTTGCAATTCCTCCGTAGACCTCATTTGGTTTCTGAATAAAATATGATACAAATGATGCAATAGCTGAATCATCTTTTATTCTACATCTATCTTTTGCATCAGGAAGATATTTGTTGTATATCTCATTTCCTTGAAACTTTGCCTTTTCCGCTACAGAAAGATTTAGCCATAAACCTTGTTGATGTTCAAAACAATAATCTAATCTTGTTGCTAACATATGATGAATTGATACAAAGTAATCTTGCAACGATACGTAATCTTTACCTTTAACCGCATTTTGTGAGTTACGATATTTTGTAATTTTTCTTTGATGTTCTTCATCTTTTGTTTTAATTATGGTGACTAATACCTCGGCATCAACGTTGTTTGCTTTCTTTTTCTTATCTAGAATACTTTTTGATGTTTGTGCTCCATTAACAATCTGGGCACCTTTTAGGTATAGTTCATTTTTCTTTATTGAAACATCGTCTACTGTTATGGTAATTCCATTATTCCACTCAAAGAAATTATGTGGATCGTCCTCTAATGTTGATGAGATTTTTTTATTTATTGAGCCCTTTCCACCCAAATGTTTTCTAATATTTGATTCAAAAATATAATGTTCATTTTTCTCTACTAATTCTGCTAAATCAAAAGCAGATACTACGCAAACTTTGGAATTTTTATGCTCAAGTGGTTGTTTGAGAATTCTTAAACTTGCATTTTGACCTTTAGCAGGTTTCTTGATTCGTTCCCATAATGTTTGATATACTTGCTGTCTTCCCATAACTCTGACTTTGTCATTTTGATAATCATCCACGCATTGATCAGTTATGTAGACTAGGTCGACCTTTATCTTCTTATCATTAAGAATTTTCCAGAGATATTGTAATTCATCTCTCTTTAGTTTGGATTGTTCTTTTTCTTTTAATCGTGATACATCTTGAACGAATTGGTCAATTGCTCCAATAGAATGAGCAGAACCATATTTTGATTGGAATAGTCTGATCTTCTTTTCGTCCGAATCTACTAGATACGCATCTATTCCTTCATCATATCCTCCATCAATTATTGCATTTTCTGCAATATCTTGTAAAACTTCTTCAACATTAATCAAATGCCATAAGAGATAATCTCGACCTTTCTCAACTGTAGTGTTGGAATCTTTCATGAACTCGCTAATACTCACGTCAACTGAATGTGTGGCAAATCCTTCTAATGGTGCGCTAGAAAATTTTGAAAGAATATCACGTCCTTGTTCACTATATTCTAAGAGATTTGCTCCTTTAGGTGGCATTTTTGTTATTTTGTTTTGTTTATCCTTAAGAAGAATAGGGTGATTACAACATAACCTTACTAAGAAACATAAAGAAATAAGAACAATTCAGAATATGAATAAGAAAATAACCATTATTCCTATCGTAATAATTATTGCCATAATCGGAGCAGTCTCTCAAATGAACGTTGAAGAAACTGCTGAAATCGAAACTATTGAAATTGAAACGGTTGAAGAAGTCGAAGCCATGATTACAATTCCTGTCAAAGCTGCAAGACCTGCATGTGGGCCTCATCCTGAATGTTACATCCCGTCATATTATGTTACAAAGATTGATGAACCTGTAATATGGAAAAACGAAGATTCTGCATTTCACAGTGTAACTAGCGGAAGTTACGGAGAGCCTGATGGAATGTTTGATAGTGGTCATATGGATCCTTATGGAACTTTTTCATACAAATTTGAAGAGACTGGAATGCATCCTTACTACTGTACCTTACATCCTTGGATGGCAGGAAATATCAAAGTAGAAAGGTGACGAGGGGAGTCGAACCCCTTTAGATAAGCTTTGCAGGCTCACGCATAACCGCTCTGCCACATCACCAATCAAAAAAACGAATATTTGCAATTAAACTCTTTACTTCAAATCTTTCCTGATGTTTTTGATGCCAATTTGACATCTTCAGCTTTGACAGTTTTCCTACCTGCGTGTTTACTCATATCTACTGCATTTTTGGCAATCTCTATTGCAATATCTTCTAAAACTCGTCTCAATTCTTCAGCTGATTCATCACTGACTCTGTCGGCGCCAGCCTTTTTCAAAATTCTATACATTGCTGAAACTCCCAAATCAGATGTTTTCATACTATTATCAGTAAAAATGGCGATAAAATACTTTTAGTGAAATAATCTAACATATGTCATGAGCTGGATTTATGATGCACATATCCATCTATCAGATCCTGAATACAAATCTGATATTGATATGATTCTAAATTACATGGATTTGTTAAAAATCAAAGCATGTTGTGTCTCAATGGATATTGAAACTTCTAATGAAACCTTGACTTTACATGAAAAATCAAAAAACATTCTACCTTTCATTGGAATTCATCCCGAAATGGCTCAAAAAAATCCTCTACCTGTTTATGATCTAATTGAACAAAATCATGAAACTATTACTGGTGTTGGTGAGATTGGACTAGATAGAACTTACATTGATTCTGAAGATGAATGGAACGTACAAAAAGATGTTTTCTCAAAACAACTATCTCTAGCAGAGAAATTTAACAAACCTATATCTATTCATTCACGAAAAACACTACCTGATATTTTTGAAATTTTACCTTCTTACAAAATACCTGGAATTTTACTACATTGGTTTGATGGAAATAAATCTCAATTAAAAACTGCCATGGATAATCAATATTTTGTATCATATGGTCCTTTACTGGTTTATGCAAATGATAAACAAGTTCTACTTAAAAAAACAGACCCTTCTAGGCTTTTAGTTGAGACTGATGGTCCTGTCAAATTTTCCCACTGTTTCGAATACAAAACCACTGAAATCATGTTTGTACCAAGCGTAATATTTTGTGCCTCAAAAATCCTTCATACATCGTATGAAAGTTTACTAGCCCAAATTGAAGATAATTCGAAGAAATTTTTAGGAATTTGATGGTACATATATAAAAAACCAAAAAATCAAACTGCTAGTGGATAGAATAAAGCGTATTTCAAATGAAGTTATGAATGAATATTCAGAACGTTTTGGAACTGATTTTGCAACTAACAAACAATCATTGAATGAAATATCAATTGTACGTTCAAAAGGTTTGAAAAATAAAATCGCTGGCTATATTACAAAAATTCTTCAAAGAAAAGCCAAATTTGAAGAAAGAAAACAAATGTTAATCGATAATGAAAAGAAATCTCAAGAACGTAAACAATCAAGATCCAAAAAACCTGAAGTAGAATCTGAAGAAGATACCTCATCTATTGAAATTGTCGGCGGCGTCGAAGATCCTCATACTGACGAAGGAATAAGACATGTTACTGAAGAGCCAGGCTCAGAAACTGAAACTATTACATCTGAAGAAAAATCTACTGCTGAAGAAATTGTTGATGAATCAAAATCTGAATAACAAAATCAATTAATTTACCAAAAATAACCGATCCTTATGATTACTGTTAATTTCATAGGCGGCGCACGAAAATCTTTTCAAACTGATTCATTAGAAATAACTCAAAATATTGACACTATTTCTGAGATGATATCTCATCTTATTTCAAAAAAACCAGAAAATACTCCTGATTTTGATGGAAAAAATTTATTGATTGCAGTCAATGGAGTTGATTCTTCCGCTCTTGCTGGTAACAACACTCATCTAAATTCTGGTGATGTTGTAAATATCATACCGATAATTCATGGTGGTTCAAAAACAAATGTTACGTTTACAATAAAAAATAATCAGATTCAATTATTTGAAATTAAAAAATCATGCGCGAATAAGGAATATCTAGTATCTTTAAGAAAGAAATTTCCCAAATTACATTTACAAGCAATCTCATCAAAATTTATACTTGATAGGGAACATGCAAAAAAAATTATAACTATTTCTATAACCCAAAAATCAAATGATCAATTACTTTCTGATAAAATTGAAACTGATTTACTTCTGAGATTTTCAAATACCACTCAAATTAAAGATGCGATAAAAAATGTTGGATTATCTGAATCTGAAAATTTTATTTTAATATCTATAGGTGCAAAATCCCATCTAACTAAACTAAATGAATCTATATCTCATGATCAAGATGTAATTTTTACCAAAAACCATTCTATTTTTATCAAAAAATATTTTAAAATATCTTCTAAAACTCTAAATTCAATTGAATCTAAAACACCTCTTGTTGATTTACTTGTTGAAAAAGCATCAATACTAATCTAATTCAACACGTTTTTGTCTATTCACACTTAAAATTGTATTTGGTGGAATTATGCTAATACCTGTCTTGTTTCTTAACACTTGAATAATTATTTCCCAATCTGAATTTTCTAATGAAACTTTATTTGATAATGAATCTGCAATCTTGGAAATAATCTCACTAGTATGTAATGATGATTGTCGTTTTTCTACTGTAATTCTGTATGTATCATTTTTTTTAATCATATTTGATAATATAATCACTTTATCTCTAATCTCATCTAATTTTGATTCACATTCTGCTTGAATAGGAATTATTCTCGAACAGTATTTGATCAACCATGGTTCATCTTCGATCACTCCTTTGAAATCCTCCAAAACTTTCATTATATCCAATTCAGTCTCAACCTGAATTATTCCTGAAAAAATAGTTTTTTCAACAATTGGTCCTGTATCTCCGAATCTTTCTAACATATTTTGTATCTCCAAAATAGTTGGTTCTTCAAGATTTCTCTGACATGTAATAATCAAATTCATAATATTTTCTCTATGTCCTGTTTTGAAATTGAACCTGCTCTAATCACTTTCAATTGATCACCAATAAAATCAATGATGGTTGATTCACCTAAACTAGTAATTTTTCCACCATTCACTAAAATATCTATTTCAGGTATCTTTGTTTTACATTCGTCCGAATCTAGAATTGATTTTTCACCTGAAATATTTGCACTAGTCCCAACAATTAATTTACATTTTTCTAAAATTGATAGTACACATTCATTATTTGGAACTCTCACAGCTAACTTCCCATTATTACTAATTCTATGAGTTATTTCCTTTCTAATTGGAAGTAACATAGTGATTTGTCCTGGCCAAAATTTTTCCGAAATTTTTTCTGCAATTGTGTTAAATTGAACAATTTTCTCTAATTCTTTCTTTGAAAATCCTAAAATTGGAAATCTCTTTTCACCTTCTCTGTTTTTTATATCATAAATTCTAGAAACACTATCTTTATTGAAAGGATTACATCCTATCCCATAAACTGTATCTGTTGGATAGGCGATAATCTGTCCATTTTCATACGCATTTACAATTTTATTTATTCCATTTTTGTCGCAGTTTACTATATTCACAATGTAAATCTAAACTTCACAAATAATTATGTTGTTTGATTTTCCTAAATTGTTAAACCAAAATTATCTGTAAATTCAGAAAACCTCTTGAATTCTCTTAAAAATTCCTTTCCAGACATACTGATTTTATATTTACAAGCTCGCTTGGAATCAACTTGTTCTAATAATCCCTGTGAAACTAAATTTGTTAAAATTTTTGAAATTCTACTGTGAGAAATATTTGCTTTTTGAATTAATTTGGTAATTGATGCTCCTTCTTGATCAATAGTAAGTTCTTCTGCGGCATCTAGAATATCCCCAACAATTTGTATCTGTTTTCTATATGTGCTCATTTAAGAAAATTCTACTTGATTCTGCTATGATCTTATTCAATATATTGAATAAACAAAGAGACTAAACTTTTTTGACTCTAAAATATTTCATGCCTATTTTCCAAATTTTTCATCTTCCTCATCTTCTAAATCATCAAATTTTATTTTTCTTAATGGTAGTCTTGAAATTGGCAAAAATAAGGAAATCAATCCAGATATTTTTAATAAAATTGAAATTGAATATAGAATTGATTCTGGAAAAACTAATGAATACCATGCAATAAATTCACCAAATGCCAACAATGCAAGTCCAGTACCAACTGCTAAAGCACCTTTTTGTTTTCCTTCTAAAAATGAAACAAATGTTTCAATTGCTCCATAAACAAGTAAAATAAATGAAAATGATCTGATAATATGTTCTATGTTCATTGCTGATAGTGCAAACAATGGTAAAATTCCTACTGATCTAAAGTATCGTGATTTTGGGAAAAATGATTTTATTGTATGTGAAAATGCAATGAAAAAATAACCGATCGTTTGTGTTCCTAAACCTAAAGCTTGTAATCCTCGATTAATTTTTCCTTCTTGTAAAACTAAATCATCAATCACATATCCTCCCCATATTATTCCAAAACCAATTCCAATCGCAAAGAATGCAATTGTTAATCTAAATAAAACTGGGCTTCCAGTATTTTTGTAACCCACGTATGCAAAAGTACCTATGATTATTCCTATAATGAATCCTACAAGATTCAAAATATTTTCTAATAAGAACTCCATTTCAATTATTTGCCTATTACTAAATTAATTAAGTCTTGTAGAAAATTGATTCATAAACTGATTAATTCTGTTTAATCTTCCCATTCGTCTAACGTTCCAGCTGTTTCTCCTTCTGTTGTTCCTGTATAATCTCCTAAAATGTCCGAATATTGTGCTTCATTATGTGCTACAAACCTTACATATTCTCCATAACTCATATCCAAACCACATTTTTTACATTCTACATATGAAAAATCTGGAGCTAACTCTGCATCCTCTTTACATTTTGGACACTTGATCTTCATATTCTATTTTTATTTGTAGAGTATTATTGCTTTTATCAAGAAGAGATAAATTGAAATAAAATTTCTAACTTGTATTGAGTAAAATCTGTACAAAATGTAAAGAAGAAATTTCCGATAATGATGTATTGGAATCACAGGCAGAGAAATACCCTGTATGTTCAAAATGTTGGGCTGAGTGGAAAGAGATGAAAATCATGGTCATAAATGAAATGCATCTTGATTTATCACTATCAGATCATCGAAAGGTACTCAGAAAACACGAAAAAATATTTGCTGGTGTAATGACTCCTGAGGGTGATTATGTTGACTTTCAAAATGAAGATAACAGAAATCCTGAAGAAAAACCAGTTTAGAAATTAAATAATTTTTTAGCAGAATCTGGAGCTAACAAATTCATCTTCCTTTTAGATTCTTGATCTAATCTATCAAACACTATTTTTATTGATGTTATCAAAATCTGCTGTTTTTGACTATCAACTTGCAAAAATATCTCAAAAATTGCATCTAAATTAAAAAGGATGATCTTATCTGGTGATGCTAGTATATGTTTAAAGTAATTTGAAAACATATCCTCCCTATTTTCACTATTAATTGTTGAAAGTACCTCTAACCATGTTCTGAATAATTTTGAGAAATTGGGGAATGGAATAGTTGGACCTGCGTTAAGTGCATTGATTATGATCTCTGCTTTTTCATCATCATTCTTTGAGAAAAACTCTGTCATTCTTTTTTTAAGAATTGGGGTTCTTAGAAAATCTGGTAAACTGGCAAGATTTACAATAATGTTTCCTGCAAAATTGGGTTCTGACACACTATCAAATTTGGAGACTTGATATTAACCGTAATGCACTTTAGCTTAAATATGTGATTTGAAAATTTGTGTTATGGGTGCAAGTATAGTTGTTGGAGGTTTTTTTGGAGATGAAGGTAAAGGCAAAATTATATCATATTTAGCACAAAAAGATAATCCTTCAATAGTTGTTAGAGGTGGCGCTGGTCCAAATGCTGGTCACACAATCAAAGATGGCGAAAAAACTTACAAAGTTCGAATGCTCCCAAGTGGATTTCTAAATAAAAATTCTAAAGTGATGATTGGACCTGGTGTGGTTGTAAATCCTGATGTTTTTCTAAAAGAAATAAATGATTTTGGAACTGATGGGAGATCATTTCTTGATAATAATTGTGGAATAATTGAAAAGCATCATCTTGAGGCTGATTCACAAGGTAGATTAAAAGAAAAAATTGGTAGTACTGGTTCTGGAACAGGTCCTGCAAATGCTGAGCGTGCAATGCGAACTTTAAAAATGGCAAAAGAGATTGAATCATTACAAAAATACATTGTCGACGTTCCTCTTGAAATTAATACCGCTTTAGATAAAAATGAAAATGTTTTGATAGAAGGAACTCAAGGTACTCACTTATCACTTTGGCACGGAACATATCCTTTTGTAACCACAAAAGATGTAACTGCATCTGGAATTTGTGCTGATGTAGGTGTGGGTCCAAAAAGAATTGATGACGTAATTGTAGTTTTTAAATCATATTTGACTAGAGTTGGCACTGGTCCAATGGAGGGTGAACTTAGCCCTGAAGAAACATCTGAAAAGGGTTGGGAAGAATTTGGAACTGTAACTGGAAGATTAAGACGTGCAGCTGAATTTGATTTCACTCTTGCTAGTCGTGCAATTATGCTTAGTAGCGCAAATCAAATTTCAATTACAAAATTAGATGTAAGATTTCCTGAATGCGCAGGTGCACAATCTATTGACGACTTAGGTTCAGAACCAAAACTATTCATAAAAAATATTGAAGAAAAATTAGGCGTGCCTGTAACACTAATTGGAACTGGAGCAGGCGTGAATGATATTATTGATTTACGCACATAACTTTTTCAGTAAGCTTTAATTTAGAATTTTTAAAAAAACATTCAATGGCAACATTACCAAATTATGTACAATTAGATTCACCTTTGGAATTTACACGCTTGGTATGTGCTCTAGAACGCTCTCCACGTGTATCATTTCTTCATGAACATAACGGAAAAAAAGTATTATCTGTTCAAATGGATTTATTAAAAGAAAAACCTGTAATCTATTTCACACCAATCGAAAACATTGGTCATTATCTTTGTTATGGATTTAATTCTGGTCAGGAAAAACTTGAGCTAGTAGACACTACTTTAGATAATTCTAAACTTTATTCTCCCATAATTAAAATAAAATCTCTTCCTGCATCTCTAAAGCCTGACATTGAAACTTCCAAAGAAAAATACCAGCCAATTGAATTGGAAGATCTTTCAAGTTTGGCTAAACTAAGCTTTGGGTATGAAGAGGCACCATTTCCATTATTTGCATTTAAGCAGAAGGATAAATGGTTCTTAGGGGTTTTTCTAAATTTCAATGAAGATGGACCGTCATATTTTTGTCATGTTAGTTTGGATGAAGAACCTACAAAACCATTTTTGAAATATACAACATCTAAAAAAGCAGAGCCTGAATTTGTAACTCATACTGGTGAACATGGTTATTCTTACATCAAAATAATAAAGTTAAAAGACTCACATCCATTGGTCGATTATGACCAAATTCAGTGATAGAATAAAAAAATCTGCAAAAACATCTCCGATCATTTTAGCAAATGATTATGATCCAAAAATAAATAATATGGAAGCAAAGACACTACGTAACATTAAACTTCTAAACAATTACTTGTGTGGGATAAAAATCAACTTTCATCTTCTTTTACAATTGGATAAAAAACAAATCTCAAAAATTAATAAAAATGCACATGATTATGGATTACAATGTATTGCTGATATAAAATTAAATGATATAGGAAATACAAATTTCATTACTACTGAAAATTTATGGAACATGGGATTTGATGCGGTAATTGTTAATCCAATCATGGGGAAAAAAAGTCTCAAAAATCTTGTAGAATTATCTCATAAGAAAAACAAAGGAGTAATTTCACTATGTCATATGAGTGCACCCGAAGCAAAACTTTCTTATGAATTAGAAATTAAAAATAACTCAAAAAAACAACAACTCTATCAATTATTTTTAGATTGGGCATTGACTAGTCATGTAGATGGAATAATTGTTGGTGCTACTTACCCAAAAATTATATCTTATTGTAAGAAATCCGTGCGTGGAAAATTATCATTGTTTTCTCCAGGAATAGGTACCCAAGGCGGAAGTGCATCAAAAGCAAAAAAACTTGGTTCTGATTATCTTATTGTTGGACGAACTATTTTGAATTCAAAGAATCCTCTTGAAACTACAAAAAACTTGGTTACTGATTCAATAATTTAAAAATTCTTTAGATTTTTTTAGAAGATCTTTTGCATTTTTGTATGTAATTTTATTTAAGGCATTACTATAATCTAACCAGATAAAATCTAAATGCTCATGTGATAAAATTACCTCTTCAGTTTTTGTTTTACCTAGAAAAAAAATAACTTTTTTGTGAATATCTTGATTATCTGCGCGAAAATAATATTCAATTTCTTCTTTAAAACCATTTAAAAATTCTACGTTTGATATGCCTGTTTCTTCTTTAGTTTCTCTAAGTGCTGTTTCGTGAGGTGTTTCTCCTTCTTCCATTTTACCTTTGACAAAATCCCAATGTCTAGATGGATAATTTAATAACAAAAACTTTCTATCTTTAATCTCATTAAATAGAATAATTCCTGATGATATTTCTTCCTTCATTTTATTTTCCTATTCTTCGTTTTCTTTTTTGAAATGTTCTAATTGCTCTCATTAAATCAATTTTTCTAAATTCTGGCCAAAAAATATCTAAAAATACTAATTCACTATATGCGCTTTGCCATAACAGGAATCCACTCATTCGTTTTTCACCTGATGTCCTTAAAATCATGTCTGGAGATGATTGTGGTAGGTGTGATGTATACAAATTGGATTCTATGACTTCTTTGTTGATATCTTTTGCATCTAATTCACCATCTCTAATTTGTGTTCCAATCTTTTTTACTGCATCAACTAACTCATCTTGCCCTCCATATGCAATTGCAATATTTAGAAAATGTTTATCGTAATCTTTTGTAATTTTATCCAATCTACTAAGAACATCTTTAATTGATTCTGGCAATAATTCAATAGTTCCAATTGCTTTTACTCTCATTTTGTTTTTGTGTAATCTAGGATCATCATGTAATTTTTCTAATCTTTTATGAATTAATTCGTAGAGATAATCCAATTCTTCATTTTTTCTATCAAGATTTTCTGCTGATAAGACGTATAATGTGATAATTTTGATATCAAATTCTTCACACCAATCTAGTAAATTTTCAACTGCATCTGCGCCTTTGAAATGACCTTTTTCCTGAATTGTTAGATTCCTTTTTGCCCATCTCCTATTTCCATCTAGAATTATTGCTATATGATTAGGCATATCGCCTTGCAGAATATCATTCTCCAGTCTTTTGGAATAGATTGAATAAAATCCTGAAAGATATAATGCTGCGTCTTTTATTCCGTTAATAATTTGCCACCTCGTTTCCTGTATCTACGGAAAAGTAGTGTGGCTGATATCAGTGTTATTGCTGCACCTGCTAACAATGGTGGAATTAATGAAAATGAACTCTCATTAGTAGTTAGTATGTTTGTAAATTGTGCAACGGTTGGATAAATTGCGGCTAATACAATTATTCTTAATACATCGCTAATGTGTTTCAATTTTCTATTTAGCCAATTACTAATTAAAATCCCAGCTGCAATTGTACCAAGTCCCATCCATAAAAATGGAAACAAACCTTGAAGAAACTGTCCAATTACTATTTGATTTGATAATGATTGTGAGAAATCCATTCCATTTTCAAATAATTGTGAATCAACATTTGTAACACCTGCAGGTACTGATGCAAGAATTAGAATTAATCCTGTCACAAGCGCAAATATTCTAATGAATCCTGTCGGCGTTGCTTTTGTCCAATTAGACCATGATTTGTCTATGTCAAATGCACGAATAAGAAATGCACCACCTAAAATACTAACTAAAACTGCAAAAATTTCTGCAGTATACCCTACTACTGTACCAATACCTCCAATTAATAATAGAATTCCTGGAACTCCTAAAAAGAATTTTGAATATGTTTTATCATACATTGCAGTCTTCAAAAACTTTCCAAATACTGCATAGGAATGTTCAATTGTTCTACTAACTTGCATAACTACTCTTTGAACTGATACAACTGGTATTACATTTTGAATAACTGGTATTACCATTTCATCATCTTCACCATCTGAAACAATTACTGCACCATTTGCTGAAAATGTTTGTAAAACTGATTTGATTTCATTAACAATTTTTTCATCTGCTTGAACTCCTCTTTTATCTACTCCTGCTACTACTACAACTTCTACATTGTAGCCTTTGCTGACTAAATCTTCATAAGTTTTTACAGCATAAAATATAGAATTTGAATCTGCATCCTCTGGATCCTCTAAAGCAAGTCTTTGTGCCGCATTGATACAAGAATCTCTTCCTACTACTGGAGTTGTAATTCCAGCTTTTTTTCCAACGTCATCGTCTCTATCTACACAAATTACAAGTAGCTTCGATGCCACGGTAGATTCTATATCTCTCTCTAATTTTTTATTCTCTGACATTATGACTAATTATTACAAAATTACCTTTTAATGATTTCCAACTAATGAATATAGTATTTTTTGTATTTACTCACGGTTTTGAGGAGTTTGCCATTTTACCATATTGAATTGATTCCTCTTTTAATTTCTCTATATTGTTTAAAATTTCAGTTCTTTGTTCGACTTCTCCATCATTATTGATTAAATTTGCCATAACCATTGTTTCTATGATGTATGCTTCAAATGATTTTAATGATGCAATTCGATTAATGTAACTTTCTTGCCATTCTTCTGGTGCATCACTATATGCTAATTCCATTAATAATGCATTATTCTGTGATGAAGAAACTTCCGCAATTCTAACATATTCGTCTGCTGAAATTTGTTCATTAATTAATTCTGAAAATGAAGTTTCTACTGCATTTGAAATAATTTTATGTCTTTCTGTAATACCTTCTTGATGATTCTGAAAATCAGTAACCACAATTGTCATTTCTGTATTTGTTGAACTATTTACCATCCAAACTGAAAAACTTGCAATTGTTATTGCAACTAATATTGCTACTGTGATTGCAACACCTTTCTTAGAACCCATGTCCATATGCAATTCTTAATCATTATAATACTGATCTATTTCATTTCAATTTTAGTCATTTTTTAAAAAAATTCAAGATTTTTGATCAAATTCAGAAATATTTTCAAATTAGTTAATAAAAAAGATCCTTCACATCTAGCCTAAAGTGAAATAATATTCACGTTCTCTTTTCAAATAGAAGATTGTTTTGGATTTGATATATGACTGAAGCATATTGCGTAAAATGCAGACAAAAAAGAGAAATTCAAAACCCAGAAGTGACTAAATTGAAAAATGGACGTCCAGCTGTAAAAGGCACGTGTGGCGAATGCGGAACTAAAGTTTTCCGAATAGGTAAACCTTAGACTCTCCTTTCCTTTTTCTAACTAAACCCATATAGGGGATTTGAACAACTGTTAGTTATGACAAAGTCTGAGTATGAAAATTTACTAAAAAGAATTGAAAAAAACATATCAAATACATCTTCATCCGGTAAACGTTTCGAATTACCTCTAATCGATATTACTTGGGAAGGGAAAAAAACAATTCTTAGAAATTTTGCAGACTTTCCAAAAGCACTAAGACGAGAGCCTAACATCATTTTACAATATTTATCAAAAGAATTTGCTGTACCTGCTGACCGTGTAGGTGACAAAGCCATTTTTGTTGGTAAACGTGATCCTGATGATTTTACGAGATTGTTTGGAATATATTTGAAAGATTATGTTGAATGTCCAACATGTCAAAGTCCTGATACTAAAGTGGAAAAAGAAAATAGAATATCTTTTCTAATTTGTGAGGCATGTGGAGCAAAATCTACAATTAAAGGTAAATATGCATAATGCTTTTTTCTACAAAAGTCATTAGCGCAAGTGGAAATTTAATGTTAAATATTTGTGATCCTGAATTAGTAGGTAAAACTCTTCACGATGGAACTACAAAAATTAAAATCAATTCAAATTATTACGCTGAAAGAGATGTTGATGAACATGAAGCAAAAAATCTCTTAACAAAATGTAACTCTATCAATATGGTTGGTGAAAAAACAATATCTCTTGCAACAAGTCTAGGACTTGGTTCTGAGAAAAGTGTTAGACGTATTGAAGGTGTGCCATTTTTGATACTATTCAAGATGTAACACCACAATTATATACAAAATTTACATATCTTTTGCGTGGGAAAACGTAAAGTACTCAATGAAAGTGCATTAAAAGAAATTAGATTAGCTGAAGAAGGCGAATTGTATGGTAGAGTAATCAAACTATTAGGAAGTGATCAAGTTCTTGTAAAATGTGCTGATGATATTACTAGAAGAGGAAGAATTAGAGGTAAATTAAAACGAAGAATTTGGATTAGAGATAATGATGTTGTGGTAATTGCACCTTGGGATTTTAAAGAAGATGAACGTGGTGATATAGTTTGGAGATTTACTTTACCTCAGGTTGATTGGTTAAAAGATAATGATCATATTCCAAAAGACTTTTGATCTTAGAAATGATTTTTTATTTGTAGATACATTATAAGACATGTCTAACAATTCTGAAAAAAAAATTGAATTAAAGATAAAATCTAAACTTGAACAAAAGAAAAAAAAGAAGACTTTAGATGATGGATTTAAAAAAAATAAAGTAGTCAATGAAGTTTTAGATAAAATCACTGTAATGCAATTATATGATCTAATTACTTCCAAAATAATTTCTTATGTAAACGGAGTTGTAAAAGCTGGAAAGGAATCTGTGGTATTTTGGGCAAAAGATCCTGAAGATAATGATATTGCGCTAAAAATTTATCTTGTTAGTACATCTAATTTTAAAAAAAGAAGTCAATATGTTATGGGTGATCCTAGATTTACCAATGTTAAAAAAGGAACAAAAAATTTGGTTTATCTCTGGGCTAGAAAAGAATTCCAAAATATTTCAAAATGTTATGATTGTGGAATATCTGTGGTAAAACCACGACATGTATCTAAGAATATTTTGATAATGGATTTTGAGGGAAAGAATGGAAAACCTGAGAATACTCTATTAGAATCTGAAGTTGATGAAAATGACTATCGTCAATCAATTGCTCTAATTTCTGATTTATTCAAAAAAGCAAAATTGGTACATGGTGATTTTTCGGAATATAATATTTTTAAAACAAAAAATGGTCTAAAATTGTTTGATCTGGGATCTGCAGTTGATACAACACACCCCAATACAATGAATTTTTTGAAAAGAGACATTAATAACATAACCAATTTCTTTGTAAAACGAGGATTAACAGTAGAAAACCCTGCTGATATTCTTGAAAGGATAACAAAATGAGCTTTGAAAAATTAATTAGAATTCCCATTGAAAGAATTGGTGTTATTATAGGAAAATCTGGAAACACCAAACGTCAAATTGAAAAAAAATGTCATGTTAATTTGAATATTGATAGTGAAACTGGTGAGGTAATGATTACTAGTGATAAAATTGATGGTAACATTAGTCCATTCAAATCTGTTGAAATTGTTTCTGCAATCGGTAGAGGTTTTTCTCCAGAAAATTCATTTCGACTTTTACGTGGAGAAAATAGTTTGCATGTTATCGATTTACGTGAATTTGGCGGTAAATCTCCTGATCAAATTGAACGAATTAAAGGAAGAATTATTGGTGAAAATGGAACTGCTAGAGTAAATATGGAAAATTTAACTGGTGCTACAATTTCTGTTTATGGTAGAACTGTTGGAATAATTGGAGAACCAAATCAATTACGACCCGCAGTTGATGCAATCGCTTCACTTTGTAGTGGGAGCATGCATGGTCCTGTTTACAGTAAATTAGAATCTGCTAGAAGACGTGAAAAAGCTGATAAAGCATTATTGTGGGAAAATCAAGATGTCTTCTAACGAACAATTCAATCAAATTTCTCCTAGTGAGTTTTTTTATCGTAATCGTGATCTTGCCGGATTTAGTAATCCTACTCGTTCATTATACACTGCAGTACGTGAATTCGTAGAAAATTCACTTGATGCATGTGATCATAGTGGAATCTTACCTAATATCCATATGACAATTAAAGCAGTAGATCCGGAAAAACCTGATCCAAAACAATACATCTTAACTGTAAAAGACAACGGTCCTGGAATTCCTTCAAAACATGTCCCTCTGGCATTTGGAACTGTTTTGTATGGTTCAAAATTTGGTCTTAAACAAGCACGTGGAATGTTTGGATTGGGTGCAACTATGGCTATACTATATGGACAAATTACTACAAACAAATCTGTAAAAGTTAAAAGTAATGCAGATGGAAAAACTCGTTTTGATTTTGAAATGTTACTAGATATTCAAAAAAATAAACCTGTCATAGTAAAAAAACAAGAAACACCTAGCTCTGAAAAAGGATTGAGTGTAAGTATTTGTTTAGATGGTGATTATTCCAAAGCAGGTACAAAAATTCGTGATTATGTCTATCAAACTTCTTTGATTACGCCATATGCAACAATCTCTTTTGATGATCCTAAAGGTGAAAAATTTCATCATAAAGCAATTATTCGTTCAATGCCTCCTGCCCCAACAATCATTGCACCTCATCCTTATGGAATTGATGTTGAAACAATCCGTCGAATGCTTGTTGACACACATTACCAAATACCAAATGTTGATGATAAAATGATTGAAAAAGTTAGAAAAGAACTTGGAATGTCGAAAAAGAAATTCACATACGATGAAATTATGAAAAAGACTGAGAAGAAATGGAAATCACTTTCCAGACCTGTACGTGTTGTAATATCTCTAATGTCATTTCTTGAAGCGGATTTTGAAAAATTACAAAGAATTAGAATTGAAGATGTTGATCTTCGAAATAATAAATTAGTTTATTGGGATTATAGTACTTCTCAAACTCTTGTAGCAGAAATGGATATTGAAAGTCATTACTATAAACAATTAGCAAATACTGTTCAAGGTGAATCGCTTACCCACTTTTTATCAAAAAGATTTCAAAGAGTAGGTCCAACTGCTGCATTAGAATTTTGTAAATTTGCCAAGTTTAAACCAGAAACTAGAGTTGGAAATATGACTGACCAAGAATTAGTAAAATTAAGTGATGCATTGCAAACATATGAAGGATTTAGATCTCCAGACCCTACATGTTTAGCTCCACTTGGTGATGGTCCACTTGAAAAAGGAATTGAGAGACGATTTGAACCTGATTTTATGGCTGTAGTTCAAAGAACTGCATCTGCATATTCTGGATTTCCATTCGTTATAGAAATGGGAATCGCGTATGGAGGTAAAATTGAAACACGTGGTACTACTGTATACAGATTTGCAAATAGAATTCCATTGTTATACGATGAAGGTAGTGATGTCGTACTAAAAGTTGTAAAAGATACAGATTGGAATCGTTATAAAGTGAAAAATGATTCTGCACCTATGATCATTGTTTCTCATATTTGTTCAACTAGAGTTCCATACAAAACTGTAGGAAAAGAAAATGTTGCTGATAGGCCTGAAATTGAAAAAGAACTTAGATTGGCACTTCAATTTTTATCAAGAAAACTTTCTGGATATATGTCTAAAAAAGGTCAAGCTGAAATGGCAAAAAAACGTGCAAATCTATATTCCAAATATTTACCACTTGTTGCACAATTTTGTACTGAATTATCTGGAAATAAAAAAGAACCAAACTATAAAGAAATGATAAAAGAAGAAACTGCATTGAATAATTCAGATGGAACGCTAGAGGAGGTAAAAAAGAATGGCTAAAAAACAGAGTAAAAAAGAAACTAAAAAACAGACCAAAAAAGAGAAAATAGATAAATCAAAAAATTTGATTAGTCTTCTCAAAAAACATGGTGCTCAAGTGTACGAAGATCTTGAAAATGGCGAATTTCCAAAATTTTCAATCCCAAATCGTTCTATTAGCAATATAATTTATGATAAGAAATTAAGACAGTATGTACTTGGAACTAATACCTCATTGAGAAGTTCAAGAAATAGTTCGCAATTGCGTTCATTCACTCAATTACTATGGCTTGCTTTTTTTGCCAACAAATTAACACACGAAAAAAAATCTTCAACCCTTCGAGATGTTTATTATTCTTCTCAAGCATTTGCTGTAGACTTTGAAGACCAAGGTGAATCTGATAACATCATAGTTGATTTAGAAGCTGTTTTGTCTCAACCTAGAGAAGACTTCTATGTATTTCCTGAAGAGCGAAGTAGTATTTTTGGTGACTTAACGATAGAATACACAATTCCTGGATATGAAGGAAAAACACAAAATCTTTCTAGTCATCCTGATGGATATGCAATCGGCCCTAGTATGACTTCTGCAGAGTTGGTTGATACTAGTGCTGAACTTGTAATTGCTATAGAAAAAGGTGGTCTATTCACTAGATTTGTAGAAGAACAGGTTGATAAAAAATTTAAATCAATAATTATCAACACTGGTGGTCAAGCTCCTCGTTCAACTCGTACTTTGTTAAAACGGTTACATGATGAAATGGGGTTGCCTGTTGTAATTTTAACCGACGGTGATGTGTATGGAGAACATATTGCAATGGTTATAAAATCTGGCTCGGCAAACGCAGCTCATCTAAAAGGTCTAACAGTACCTGATGCAAAATGGATGGGTGTGTGGGCTACAGACATTGACAAATTTAAACTTCCTACAATCCCAATGACTGAATCAGACATCAAACGTTGTTATGATCTATTAAAAGATCCTAGATATCAAGAAGGATTATGGAAACGAGAACTTGAAGTGTTCATAAAGATTAAGAGAAAAGCAGAACTGGAAGCATTTTCTAAATATGGTCTTAATAATATCACAGAAAAATATTTACCAAAAAAGTTAGAAGAATCAAAGAGCTTCTGATGTTTTAATTCTTAATGTTAATACGCCATTTCTATATTTGAAATCACCAATTTCCATTTCTTTTGGCCCTTCAATCTGAACCTCTTTCGAAAATCCTTGTGAACCTCTAATGTATAAAATACCGTCAATTAATCTGACAGCAATTTTATCCTCTGGTCCTGGTACCTCTGCGACAAAAACGGTTTCATTATCTCCTTTGATTAAATCATATACCCAGTTCTTTGATTCTTGTTCTCTTGCTGTAAATTTTGGTTTTTGAGTGATAACCATTTTTTTAATTACTCTAGTCCAGTAAACTATTGTCACTAAAGCTATTCCAATTAAGATGAAACTAACAAATCCATTATCTGCTCTAAGTGACATTGCATACACTAATCCAAAAAAAACTAGTAAAACTATAGGAATTACATAATTTAGCGATTTTTCGGTTGGTTGTGTTGCATTTGCATATTTACTCAATACACACAAAATTAGTTTTACCAAATATAAAGCATCTTTGATTTTTATAGGCAGAATCCCATCTGAAACTGTTGACTGAAAACCCTGCAAAAAAAGTAACATCAAAGGATCTAATCACTAAAGGTTCCTTAGTCGCAATAATCATCGCTGTTCCTACACTGATTGTATTTTTTCTTATATGGACTGTAACCAGTGATCTAATTTTTGGTGGTGTTGCTGGATTAATTACTAATTTCATCACATTGGGTATTTCATTTAAAATCGTAACTAAGAAATTTGTTAAAAAACCAAAAGATGATCTTGAGTTATGATAAAAAATGAATCTTTCACAAATAATTAAAATTCTTGTATCTGAAATAAAATTAACGGAAATTCAAGCAAAAATTTTCTTACATATTGTAATTCATGGGAAAATGAATACATCAAAAATTTCCGGTGATCTTAATATTTCTCTTGAAGTTGCAACTCAAAACTCAAAAAAACTAGTGGAGCTAGGAGGATTCATTGACATGCCTAATGAAGAGTTTGAGGCAATGCATCCTAGATTTACTGCAGTCAATATGTATCGGAAAATGTGTGAACGAGAACAAAAAGAATTCAAGAAAAACTTGAGCATCGATAACATCGGTGTTGCATTAGAAGTATCATATGATGATGCAAGGACTAAATATAACAAATAAAATGAAAAAATATGACTGAATCTGACGCACCTTCTGGAAAACCTCAAAGTTATACTAGAAAAACTCTAGGTGACTCTGAAGACAAACCAAAAGCTCCTGAGATTTACAAATGTTGTAGCAATCCTCAGATAACATATCTTGCTCCTGTAAACATCAACATTGATGAAAGAACAATTGGATCAGTTGATGTTTGGAGATGTGCTGCATGCATGAAGTCATTTTGTGAAGAGAAAACATTAGGAATTGATTCTATCTCTGATATAGTTGGAATGCCACGAATTGAAGATAATGAAAAATGGGGTGTCATTGTAAGTAAATTACAGAAAGGAAAAGACAAATGGAAATTAGTTAAATTAAAAGAAACTGGAATGATAAAATTTGAAACATCTGATGAAAAACTCATTGACCTAAAAATTCAAGATTATAAAATTGTAGATGATTTTCATTCAAGTTTTCTTGTATTAGATCATATACACACTGCAGTTGAAATTTAATCTTGAAAATTACTGTTAATGTTCAAGAAATTACTGGTACTCAAATGGCTGCAAAAATTGTTGGTAATTTTATCATTGATGCAAATTCATTCCCTTTTACTGGAATTGCCTTTGGAAGAATTGGAGGTCAAAATATAGGCGTAAAACTTTCTGATGATGTTGAAAAAAACATCAAAGACTTGGGTTATGATCTTGATGTTGTTATTGATACTCTACAAAAAAATCTAATTCAAGGTGATCTTACCCTTCCTGAAGGATTACAAAGAGAATCTTTTGCTGACGATTAAAATTCTGCTTCTTCTAATGCCTTTTCACATGAACATGATTTTGAAACTGGAATCTTATCAATTAATACGGTGAGAAGTTTTTTTGTTAATTTGACATTTTTTGATAATGTTTCAATAACTTCTTTTGCAGTAACTGGTTTTTCTGCCCATACATCATAATCCGTTACTGTTGAAATTGATGCGTAACAAATCTGTGCTTCTCTTGCTAATTGACATTCTGGTACAAGAGTCATCCCAATAATCTCTGCTCCTGTACTTTTGTAAAATTTTGATTCTGCTTTAGTTGAAAATCTTGGTCCTTCAATACAGACATACGTTGCTTCTTTGTGAATTTTTAGTTCCTGTTCACTTGCTACATCCAAAATTGCATTTTGTAATTCTGGACAGAATGGATCTGCAACTGAAATATGTATCACTCTTCCATCTTCAGAAAATGAACCTTTTCTAGATTTTGTGAAATCTAAAAATTGTGTTGGTAATACAAAATCACGTGGAGCAAATTCTTCTTTCAAACTTCCAACTGCAGATGGTGCAATGATTCTTTTTACTCCTAATTCTTTGAATGCCCAAATATTTGCTCTATAGTTTATCATATGTGGTGGAATTGTATGTTTTTTTCCGTGTCTTGCTAAAAATGCAATTTTTCTTCCATTAAACTCACCAATTGTTATTGAATCTGAAGGTTTTCCGTATGGCGTATCTATTGAAATTTCTTTTGGTTCTTTTAATAATCCTGAATCATAAATTCCTGTACCACCAAAAATTCCAATTTCTGCAGACTCTTCCATCAGTATTCAACCAATGATTCTGATCTATATTCTTTAATCTTTTCTCGTCCTTTAAGATCAAGTAATTCTATAATGAATGCAAATCCTACTACTATGCCTTCAATTTTTTCAAATAATTTTGCAGCTGCTTTAGCAGTTCCACCTGTTGCAAGTAAATCGTCACAAATGAGAACTCGCTGTCCTTCTTGAATGACATCTTTCTGAATTTCTAATGTTGCCTTGCCATATTCCAACGTGTATGATGTCTTAACAATTTTTCCTGGTAATTTTCCTGCCTTTCGCACAAGAATCATTCCTTTGTTATATTTTAATGCCAATGCACATGCTATGATGAATCCTCTAGACTCAATTCCTGCAAAAACATCTATGTCGTTAGGATGGAATTTCTTTGAAAATTCTTCTACCATAAATGATAGTGCTGATGGGTCGCCTAAGATTGGTGAAAAATCTCTAAACAAAATTCCTTTTTTAGGAAAATTTGGATAATCTGCAATCTTATCTTTTAGATTCATAAATTTAGACGAAAAATTGAGAAATAAAAACCGTTAGTTGATCAATTTATGGTGAATTTTGTAGATGTATTTGATGCTCCATCATCTGCAGTCATGTTATACTCTCCACTTTCTAAATCTGCTGGGATCTGCCATATAGTTGCATACTCGCCATTACCTTTTGCAGTAATATTTAGTTCAGATATACTAATTCCCTCCGAATTAAATATCTTAATTGTAACTGTCGCTGATGTTCTTGATCCAGAACCTGAAATATTCATTAATTCATTTTTATCATAATTATTTTTATCTGTAGACAAAGATAATTCTAAATTTTCTCCAGAAACTGAAAACTCTGTTATCTTAAAATTCCCTCCACTTTTTGCATTAATTGTCCAAGTTCCTAATGTGGCATCTAGCGGAATTCTAAAATTATCTATTTTGAATACTCCAAATTTATCTGAAAACGTTTCAATTTTCTTAATTACATTTCCATCAGAATCACTAATTGTAATATCTAATAATACGTTAATTGCACCAGTGTTACCTAGAATCAAAATTTGTTCTCCTTGTTTATAATCCTCTCTAGTTGTTTGAATTGAAATTGCACCAGAGCCTGTTGTCAATCCTATTGTAAATACTGCTGAGCCTGAACTTTCACCTCTTTTTGCATTTAATGTAAAAGCTCCAGTAGTTAATTCACCAGACTCTATTTTGTAAATCTCTTTCCCATCAGGTCCCAAATTTAGTGTATCTGAAAATTTTTCTCTATCTGCAGAATCAATCAAAATGATTGAAACTTGTGCGTTAGCTGGACCTTGAATTTCAATACTAACCGTTTCACTTGCTGCAAAATTCAATTGTATTGGTCTAACAATTAAAATTGGTTCTGGTTGTTGCCCTACTCCAAAAATAGCAATTCCTGATTCGTTTCCTTGAAATGCTGACAAAATATAAGTTCCTTCAACTGAACCTCTTGGTATTTCTACATTGAAATTAACCAGACCTGATTCATCAACAGATACTGTTCTGGAGAAAATTTCTGTACCTATCGCGTCCTCTATAATTACAGACATTTCTATATCTGGAATCGCACTACCTTCAACCACAATTGTATTTCCTGCTTCAATACTCGTTTCGGTGGTTGCTATATTGATTAATTTTGCACTAATCACTTCTATGTTTCTTAATGCTTTACTTTTACCGTCATCAATCTCAATCGAAATTACTCCTAAATCCAAGTCTGGTGCAAAAAGATTATCGTAACTCCATTTACCATCAAATCCTACTTGAATGGTATCTATTGCAATAATATCCCCACTAGTGTATTTTGATGTTATTGTTAGTGTTGTATTTGGTGTTGCCATGCCTTCAAGCGTAACTACATCTCCACGTTTACTTTCTTTTGGTGTATTACCTAATGATAATTTTATGATGTCTGCAATTTCTCTATTTTCAACTTGTGGAATTCTGATACTAAGTGTTTTTTCATTACCTCCTGAATCGCGTAAAATGAATTCCGTTCTTTCGTCATTTAGAATAATTGGTAGTTTGGATGTAAATAGTATTTTTCCATTTTCATCAACTTTAATTGATTTTTGTAATTCATTTGAAATATAGAAATCAAGTGATTGATTTGGAACAAATTCTTCTCCTACTACTCTGAATTCAGAATTTGATGATGGTTTTTCTGGAATAAACCTAAAGTTTGAATTTTCTTTTATTGTAACAATTTTTGGTTGATTTAATTCTGGTTTAATTTCTGATGTTTTAGAATCTGTAACTGTCGTACTAGCAGAACTAATTATCTCTCCCGTTGAATCTAATGCCTTCCAATTTATTATGGGATTATTTTCTATGGTCTTAATTCCAAATTTTACAGATTGACCAGGATCTATTTCATTTTGAGATGTAAACACAATTACCCCTTGCGGTGTATTTTTACCAATCCATCCTTCTTCGGTCTTGAAAGATTTGAATTCATTGTCTCCACTTAGCCAAATCCTAACCGTATCTATATTTGCAGTATTTCCTCTACTGTTTTTTAATTCAAGTATAGTTGAATCCTCAAAACCTGTGCTTGTGGCAATTACTTCATCAGCAAAACTAGTCCCAAAATTTGACACAAAAATAATTGATGAAATTAATAGTATTGAAAAAACTAAAACTGGATAAGAGCTCATCATAGAAATGTTCTATTATCTACAATTAAATCTTAATGAGAATTGATTCGTGAAAATCTGGTACTATGCAACCTGAGTAGCTTTCAGTTCATATGGATTTTCTGACCACCATCGTGCGTATAGTTGGTCGATTTCTTTCATATCTGAATTATTTAGATATTTTCCATCTGCCATATCTGAAAATGTTTGAATCTCTTCTTCGCTAATCACTGTTGGAAATACTGAAGAAATTCCTTGTTTTGATAAGATAAATTTAATGGCTAATTCTTTAATGCTTAATCCATTTCTATCAGCTATTGGTCTCAACTCTTCTACTTTTTTTAATGAAGCCTTAATCCATTCACCTTTTCTCACAGAACGATGATCTTTTTCATCAATTTTTGTATCTGCATTAACTTTTCCAGTTAAAATCCCTGATGCATCGGGAACTCTAACTAGAATTCCTACATCATTTTCTATACCTGAACTCAATAATTCATTTCCTGGTGTTTGCTCTAAAATATTAAAGACAGTTTGAACTGCAGTTACATTTTTTCTTTTCATTGATTCCACTCCTTCTTTTGTCCATCCTATTGCAGGTCCTAAAGCAATCTGGTAGGTCCTAATTTTTTCTTCTTCAATTAAGTTATCTAATGTATTGAAAATGGAATCATCTTTAATGTGATGCATCTTTGGATTATGCAATCCATACATATCGACATAATCTGTCTTCAATCTATCCAAACTACTCTTTAGTGCTTTACGTGTAAATTCTTCATCAAATTGTTGTGGTAGTTCTGTATGTCCAATTTGTTTCACTTGTTCAAAATCGTAACCGTATTTGGTTGAAATTATAACTTCATCTCTCATATCTTTGAAAGCTTCTCCAATCAATCGTTCACTTTTACCTTTTCCATACATATCTCCTGTTTCAAAGAAATTTATTCCACAATCATATGCTTTCTTTAACATTCTTTTAGCTTCATCTTCATCAATTTCTTTTCCCCACCAATTCAATGCAATAGTCCATGCTCCAAAACCAATTTCGGAAACTTCTATTCCACTTTTTCCTAATTTCTTATATTTCATTTAATAATCTCCTTGAATTCTTGTAATTTCTCATCAATTTCATTATCTCTCAAAGCTGATTCACCTTCTTGGAAATTAGAATTTAATTCTATCCAAGATTTACATCCTGAAAATTCTGATTTTAATGGCAAATTAAACTCTGGAATTTTAAATGTCTTTAAGAAAACTGCTTTCATCGGTTTTTCTGGCTTCCAATTTCTTCTTTCTTGAATGTATGAATCACTCCAAACATGAAAGTGTGATAGATCATCAATTACATTGTTCGATTCTATATCTTTTTCAAACAATACTTCTGCATATGATGAAATCTTGTTAAATCCTTCATCTGGTTTTTTGTTCAATACTTGATTTAGAAAATCATGAAATTCTGGTTTCACATGTTTTGTTTCTTGATGTTCCCATGTTGGAAATAAAAAAAATTTTTTAGATTCAACATTAAACCCTGATGCTGTTTCTAAAATTCCACCTTTTCTTAAAATTACAGTTTGTTTTCCTTGTTCTAGAGCTTTTACAACTGTGGCCCATTCTTTTAATCCCTCCATCATCCAAGACTCGTAATTATAGGAACTATATCTTTTTTCACACAGACTATCATTGGAGTGTCTTCTTTGACAAATGCTGAAACTTTTGTACCTCTAAGCTCCATAATCATATCTTGGAAAATATTCAGATCATCTGATTCAAATGCTAACATGAAATCTTGGTCATGTATGCCAAAGGAATATGTTGTGTTTAGTTCTACTTGTGGGTATTTTTGACTGACTTTGATATGTTCATCCATCATCATTTTTCGTTGTTCGAGAGGAAGAAGATACCATTCCCTCGTTTTCAAAAAAGGATAAACAACTGCATATTTTTTGGCATCTAATCCACCCACAAATGAATGAATTCTATCTGTTTGTGCATATATTGATGGACGTGTTGATGAAAAATATACTATAGACGGTATAATATATTTTCCAACTACTGTCAGATATATTTTCGAAATTGTTTCTTGAATATCTTCTATTGATTCAGACATGAACCAGATTAAAAAATCTGCATCATCTCTTAACCCTAATGTTGAATATGTCCTAGTTTTTACTGGAGCATTTTCTAAAATATTTTCCAATTCTTTTGCTGATTCTTCTTTTGCTAAATCTGCCATCCATCTCCATTTTGGATCTATTTTAAAAAATGAAAAATTAAAATAATATCTTTTATTTTCTTCAGACATATTCATTCATTTGTTGACTAATATTTAAAATAATTTTTTATTTTATTATTTAGCTTCTTCTAAAACCCAATCATAACCACGTTTTTCAAGTTCTTGTGCAAGAGTTGCATCACCACTTTTCAAAACTCTCCCATCTGCAAATACGTGAACATAATCTAATCTATCTAAAAAGTTTAGAATTCTTGCATAGTGTGTAATTACTATCGTTGTTGAGTCTTTATCTGATACTTGACTGATTGCTTTTGCAACTGATTGTACTGCATCAATATCTAATCCTGAATCAGGTTCATCTAAAATTGAAATTTTCGGTTTTAAAACTGCCATTTGTAATACTTCTGCACGTTTTTTCTCTCCGCCTGAAAAACCTTCATTCAAATATCTTGAAAGAAATTCTTCTTTTAATCCAACAGAATTAATATTTTCTTTGAGATAGTTTTGAAATTCTCTAACCGTGATGAATACTTCTCTATCTTCTCCCTTCATTGCTTTACTTAGTGCGTTGTAAGATGTTCTAAGAAAATGTGAAAAACCTACACCTGAAACTTCTGTTGGATATTGAAATCCTAAAAATAATCCTTTTTTTGCTCTTTCATCAGCTGTCAATTCTAAAATACTTTCCCCGTCCAAAAGTATGTCTCCTTTTGTAACCTCGTACTTTGGATGTGCCAAAAGTGTATAAGATAAAGTACTTTTTCCAGAACCGTTAGGACCCATAATTGCATGGACCTCTCCTGGACCTGTTTTCAAATTTACTCCTTTGAGAATTTCTTTTCCTTCTCTTTTCACATGTAAATCCTTTATCTCAAGTATTGCCATTGAGTTTATTTTTTGATCTTCGTATATAATCTCGACGAATTTTAGCTAATCCTAATGTAAAATAAAGAAGAAAGAGGGGGGGGATTATTTTTTGGCTAAAATAGGTCTTAATGTCAAAGTCATCTTATGTGTTGAAAGAATCTCTTTGACTCTATTTCTGATTGTTACTTCTGTGATGCCAGAAACTGAAGATACGTCTCTTTGTAGAACATTTTGTCCTAACAAAACTGAAGATACATACAGATAAGCTGAGGCTATTCCGTTTGGAGCCTTACCATCTGTAATATTTTTTGTTTCTGTTTTTTCAGCAATCTCTAAAGCAAGTCGCTCAACTCTTACATCTGTTTTAGTTAGATTTGCGATCTTTGAGATATATTTGTCCATGGTAACTACTGGAGTTACAACATTTCCTATCTCTAAAACAAGATTTCTGTAATATTTTGCGGCTAACTTTGTTTTTGCTTTTACATCTTTTGGCTCACAAACATTCTTGCAAATTTCATCTAATGATCTGACTATTCCGCATTGCTTGCATGCCATATACACTACTGCGACAGTAATGCTTATGACTGATTTACCCTTAACTTCGATATTTTTTCCATCTAGGCTACGATAAATCATTGATGCTGTTTCAACCACATTTTTTGGAAGGCTACAACTAATACAGGTTTCAGAAATTTTTCCTAAAACGTTAGTCAGTCTTCTTTCACGTGGAGACGTAACACGAACTCTTTGTTGCCATTTTCTTAGATTTTGCATTTGATTGGAAACTGTACTTGAGAGTTTTTTTCCACTAAAATCTGTGGATGAAATTGAGATGTCTGTAGCAATTCCCATATCATGTTGTGCTAGTGTTGTTTGCCCAGTTGCTCTTGCTAATCTCATCTTATCTTCGAGATTTGATGTTTTTGTTTCTGGACCCATATCAGCCATTTGTTCATCAACGACAATGCCGCATCCGGAACAAATTCTCTCACCATTATGAATGTCATCTACTACTGGAGATTTACATTCATAGCAGCAAGATTGTATTTCTATTGTATTCATCTATATTTTCTCCTGCTTTTTTTCTTTGCAGGAGCTTGATCAAGTGCGAAAACTTTCTTTCCACTAATTTTTCTTAAATTATTTGTTAGTGGTATGGCTGACGCAAAGGGACTTGATACTGGTCCAATTAACTCTGTAACTTTAGCAATTTTTTGATTATTGCTATCACAAAGAATTTGACCTTCAGGTACCTCTGAGTTGAGTCGTACAATGACTCTGCCACTATTGGCTAAGTGCATAACTTCACCTACCTCCTGCAATTACAATTCATACGTTTTGATAGTTTTCATTGAGTTCTGTCAACAAAACTTTAGTTTGTAGCTATTTTCCTTACTTCTTTGATTGTTTTGCTCGTTTAGAAACTAGTTTTTGAGAAATTTTTTCAAGTATTGTTGTCTTTTTTTCTGTTTTTGGTAAAACGATGTAACCTGACCTGACGTATGGTCTTTTTGGAAATCTTACTTGCTCTTCAGTTTCATTTGGTTGTAAACCTGCAGCATTTGATGCATCGATTAATTCTTTTAATGATGGATCAAAAACACATTTTTCTTTTGATAATCTTCTTCCTTTATTGCGCGGTAATGTCTTGTTAAAATAATCAAGCCAGATTACGACATGTTCGTAATCCTTCATGTCTCTATTTTACTAAAATTCCACTAACGGTTCCGCTTTGACCTGGTCTTGATACAATTCTACATTTTCCGTCTTCTGTTTCAACAATTGCACCTTTTGTAATAATACCACGTCTTTGATAATCATTGTTTGTTTGATTTTCTAAAACTTTGATAATCTTTGATTTTTTTACTTTAGAATCTCCCATAACCAAATTCACAAAGCTTGCAATTTTTAAACCAGTTTTTCTATTATTGCCTCTAGTTTTTCTTGTTACTGTTTGTTGTTCTTCACCCATTTCAGCTTCGTTTGGGTATCGGTCTGTTTCAAATTTTTGTCTAGTTTTTAAGGGATGTCTAAGACCGCCAGTGATTTTACTAGTCTTAAGATTCTCTACTGATTTCTTCATGGAATGTTTTTGAATTACTCTAATTTATACAAAACGCAAGATTTGAGAATTTTTACGTCTACTGGTCTAATTGACCGTACTTGGCATGGTATTTCTTGTACGTACTTTTTTGAATAATTTTTGTCTCAATGTATCGTCGTCACCTTGAATTCCAAAATATTTCTTAAATTTTTCCGTTGTTGTAAAAATTTTATATCTTCCTACCGTCTGATGTTCTATGAAATCAAGCTGGGTTAATTCTTTAAGATGAGAGTAAACTCCTGTTCCTCTAACTTCTACCAATTGTTTACTAGAAATTGGTTGTTCGTATGCAATGTAGGATAATGTTTTCTGAGTTGCCCTTGCTAACATTGGTCTTGATGCATACTTTCTTCCAATTGTTGAACTGTATTCTGGTTTTAATTGGAAGACATATGATCCATCTGGCAAATTTGTAATCTCAATTGCTTTGAATGATGACTTTGTTTTTTGGATTAATTTTGTAAGTAAATTTAATGTTTTTACCCTCGATTCTGTTCCTGATGCTCTAATAATATCTTCTATACTTAGTGGTCTTCCTGCTGAATATAGTGCAGCTTCTATCCGTGCAGTTGCTTCATTTTCATTATCAACCTTAACCATGATTATCTCCATGTTGAAATTGACTTAAAATCATCCTTTTCATATCGTTGATCAAATTGTAAATTATTATTTGATTAGGGTAACCCTAATCTCTTCCTCCCCATCTTCTTGCAGGATGTCTATTTTTTCATCTCTTGCCAAAAATAATATTGCAAAAAAGCATCTAATGGAATCTGTTGTATCTAACTCTTCTACAATTTTTTCAAGTAAAATTGAGCCATTTGCTTGAAGTTTTCTTAATACTAAATCTTGATACTCTCCTATGATATTCTCGAGATTATTGAAAATCTTCTTAAAATCTGGTGGTTCAATTGGTTCAAATCTTAATTTACTACCCTTTCTTTCTCTTGGATTTGCAATTGTCCCAATCAGATTTTCAAGTAAATCTAGTAATTCATCTAAACTCACGGGATATGTTGATTCATGTCTATATGGGAACTCGAGAATATCTATATCAACATCAGTTCTCTGACGTAATGATTTTTTCTCCATGGCTGCTTTTTGTAATGCAAAAATACTCTCCACTTTTAATTTGTAGATTAATGATGATGATAATGCCGCCATTCCTGCTACTCTAAGATCTTTTTTATCAGTTTTTTCTAGAATTTTTAATAACATTGACAAAATCTGAATAAGATCTATGTCCCAAACGTCTCTTTTTTGAATTCCTTCCGGATTAAATAATACGTTAATTGGAACTTTTGAAATAAGTGATTTTGTTTCTTCCTGACTCACAAAACCTTCACATTCTAATTGAATAATATCTATCGACTCTATTTTCTTTTCATCATCAGTCAACTCTTATATTATAAAATAAAAAATGCCTTTTGTGAAAGCGGCACGAATAATCGAACCTGATAAACCACTTGAACTAAATCAAGTTGAGATTTCTGAACCTTCTGGAACTCAGGTTTTAATCAAAGTACTCTCCACAGGAGTCTGTCATAGTGATCTTCATCTTTGGGAAGGTGGATATGACACAGGTGATGGATTCATGAAAGTTACAGATAGAGGCGTAAAATTCCCTGTAACTCCTGGTCATGAGGTTGTCGGTACTATTGAAAAAATTGGTGATTCTGTACAAGATGTGAAAATTGGTGATAATGTCTTGGTTTACCCTTGGATTGGACCAAGTAATTGTGATTGTACTTCTTGTAAAAAAGGAGATACAAATTTGTGTGAAACTCCCCAATCATTAGGTGTTTTTCAAGATGGAGGATACGCTGAAAAAATTATTGTTCCTGATTACAAATTTTTAGCAAATATAGGCAATGTAGATCCTGATTCAGCATCTTCGTTAGCATGTTCTGGATTAACTGCTTATACTGCAATCAAAAAAGCATTAGTAAATAACCCTGAATCAATTTTAATTGTTGGTGCGGGTGGTCTAGGCTTGATGGGTGTTCAACTAGCAAGTCATCTGGCAAAATGTAAAATCATTTGTGCAGATCTTGATGATGAAAAATTAAAGACTGCAAAAGAATTAGGTGCAACTGACACAGTTAATACAAAAGAAAGTGATGCATCACAAAAAATAATGTCTATCTGTAATGAAAAAGGTGTTGATAGTATAATTGACTTTGTAAATGCACCTCCAACTGTAAAATTAGATTTATCTGTAATTAGAAAACGTGGAAATATCATACTAGTTGGTTTGTTTGGTGGTTCTGTTGAATTACCTTTAGTGTCTGTACCATTAAAGGCAATAACTATTCAAGGTGCTTATACTGGAAATTATAAAGACATGGTGGAATTAATCGAACTTGCCAAAAAAGGTGTTATCAATCCAATTGTATCAAAACATTATACTTTAGATGAAGCAACTGGTGCTTTAGATGATCTAAAAAACAGAAAAATTTTGGGACGAGCAGTAATTAATCCTTAACTAAAAAATAATGGTCCCCACTGAAGGATTTGAGCCTTCGACAACCCGATTTCTGTATGCCTAGTAGACTACTGTTATTCAGCCCTAAGCCGACAACTACAGTCGGAAGCTCTACCAGGCTGAGCTAAGTGGGGACATATTTTCTGATATTTTTTTTATTTATTAATTATTAGTTTTGACCATTTTTGAACAAATTTAATTACTTACGTTAATTTTGAGATTCATGAGTAATGATTCTCAAATACATAGTGGTTATGTCTGTGCACCATATCTTCATGATCATGACTCAATAGAACTCAAGGATAGTTGGGTCTCATCAAAAAATATTGAATCTCTCTATTTTGTTACGGCTACCTTTTCTGAAGATAGCAAACCATACTTTTTGACCTCATCAAATCATTACATATTGGCAAAATTCAAAAATCATGAAAAAATTTCAAAAGAAATCCTCTCTCAAGATACAGACAAACCATCATTTCTCTTTAAAATCGATGATACTATATTTGAAAGACCACTAACTGAAAAAACAAATTTTGTTTCAATCTATTATCTTGAATATGGTGATTCAAAAGAAGATCTTAAAGATGTATCTGCGCATGTTGCTAGACGAGAAAAAGTATATCGTGCTGGATTTGGAAATATGAAATTATTATCTAAAGAATCTCCAAAATTTGAGTTTCCATATAGCGATCATATTGTAATGTTAGAAATTTCAAGTGACAAAAGTCATCAAAGTGACAACAAATATTGTGAACAAACTAGACGTGATATTTGTAGAAAAGGAATTGTCATGAATAATCTTGTTAGCCTCTCAATTCTTGAAACAATGAAATAAAAAAAGGTAAATACCCCTCAGAAATTATTTTGTTATGAGCAAACCTTCTGATTTGGGTTCATTAAAAATTGGTTCTTACATTTTATTGCCGGTTGGTGATCAACCTACTGGTGAGCCTTGTAGAATATCTGAATATGATACTAGTAAACCTGGAAAACACGGAGCAGCAAAAGCACGAATTGTTGGAGTAGGTGTTTTTGATGGTGCTAAACGTCCACATGTAGGTCCTGTAAGTATGCAAATCCATGTTCCACTAATCGATAAAAGAGTTGGCCAAATAATTTCAATGACTGGTTCTGAAATTCAAGTTATGGATGGAGAAACATTTGAAACCGTTGATATACAGATGGTTGACGAAGAAGTTGACGGAAAATTAGAGCAAGGTCAAGACATTGAATATTGGAATGTTATGGGAAGAACTAAAATCATGCGAATTAAAACATCCTAAATTGGATGCTAATGATGACTGGAAAAGCCAACTGATTTCTGATGAAGATTATGAGTATTGAGGCATCCTATTTTTTATTTTAAAATGAAATTAGCTGCATTATTTTCTGGTGGAAAAGATAGTACCTATGCGATTTATCTTGCAAGAAAATTATCTCATTCGGTTGATGTATTATTGACATTACATCCTTATTCTAATGAAAGTCATCTACTTCATCATCCAAACATAAAATTCACTTCTTTACAAGCTGAATCTATGAAAATCCCACAAATAATTGAAGAAATTTCATCTATTGATTCTAAAGTTGAATTTGAAAAGCTTGATAGATTGGTTACTAGTGCAAAAGAAGATTACTCTATTGAAGGAATTGTGCATGGTGGAATTCTCAGTAAATATCAAAAGGATAATTTCTCTTTAATTTGTGAAAAAAATGATCTAGAAATTATATCTCCTTTATGGAATACAAAACCTGAATCTTACATGAAAGAACTATTGGAAGAAAATTTTGAATATATTATCACCAGTGTGAGTTCAGACGGTTTGAATGATTCCTGGCTTGGGCAAATAATTGATAAAAATGGATTAGAAAATCTTGAAAAATTACAAAAAAAATTTGGATTTAATCTTAATTTTGAAGGTGGGGAGGCTGAAACATTTGTGATAAATTGTCCTTTATTTGAAAAATCATTGTTTATTCAGGACTCTAGTACTCAATGGGATGGTTATAGGGGAAGATTTGAAATATTGGATGTGAAATTAAAAGATAATGCTTGATAATCTGAAAGATGGTTTACGAACCGCAATTAAAAAAATTGTTAGTTCTTCTGGAATCGATGAGGAATTAATCAAAGAATTAGCAAAGGATGTACAACGTTCACTTTTACAATCTGATGTAAATGTAAAATTAGTTCTTGAAATTACAAAAAATCTTCAAGAACGCTGTATCAATGAAACTCCACCACCTGGATTATCACGAAAAGATCATATTGTTAAAATTCTATACGATGAATTATCAAAATTACTAGGAAATGATACTGAGTTTCATTTCAAATCTGGAAAAATCAACAAAGTTTTGATGCTCGGAATTCAAGGAAGTGGTAAAACTACTGTATCATCAAAACTAGCAAAATTTCTTACCAAACAAGGATACCGTGTTGGTGCAATTGGTGCTGATACCTATAGACCCGGCGCATTGGTCCAATTAAGAACCAATTGTGAAAAATCTAATGTTGAAGTTTATGGTGAAGAAAATAACAAAAATGCAGCTGAAATTGTTAAAAATGGCTTAAAACATTTTGAAAATTCAAATATTGATATAGTATTAATTGATACTGCTGGACGTCATAAAGAAGAAAAAGATCTTTTAGATGAAATGACAGAAATTTCTAAAGTATCTAATCCTGATTTGGCATTATTAGTAATTGATGGTACAATTGGCCAACAGTGTTTTTCACAAGCAGAGGCATTTAACAAAATTGTTCCCGTTGGAGGTATAGTAATTACTAAACTTGATAGTTCGGCAAAAGGTGGTGGGGCTCTTGCAGCATCTGCAGCAACAGGTGCACAAGTAATGTATGTTGGAACTGGTGAAAGAATTGATGATCTAGAACAATTTTCACCTACTAGATTTGTTGGTAGACTCTTAGGTATGGGTGATGTTCAAGCTGTACTTGATCTTGCAAAAAGACTTGGTAATGAAGCAGATGAAGTTCGTATGAAAAGAATTACAAGCGGTAAAATGAATATGGAAGATTTCTTTTATCAATTAGAAGAAGTAACCAAAGTCGGTTCTCTTCAAAGTTTAATGGAAACAATGCCTGGATTGTCAGGAATGGTAAAAGAAGATCAACTTGAAGTGATGGAAAAAAGAATGGACAAATGGCGATATATCATCCAAAGTATGAATACAAAAGAAAAAGCTGATCCTGATTTATTAAATTCATCTAGAATCAAAAGAATTGCACGTGGTTCTGGCTGGCCTGAACATGAAGTTAAAGAATTAATAAAAAACTACAAAAACTCAAAAACGATGATGAAAGCATCTAAAGGTAGACAAATGCAAGGTATGCTTCGTAAACTTGGAATGGGTTAATCAGTAAAACTTCTAATGTAAACACACTGTTCATAAGGAATTATCATCTCTTCGGAAAAAATCTGTCTGTTAGTCAATTCACATTCTGAATCTCTAATAACTGCTATTGGATGCAGATCATTTCCTTCTCCCATCTTATGATTTGCAATTGATGCTAAATTATCGGCAGTCGCTTGGAATGTAACTTTTAGTGGATTTCCATCCAAATCCTTCTCTCCACGTAAATCTTTTGTGGGTTCTATTCCTGCACATGCTATTGCAATTCCTGTCGTACCAATTCTTGCAGGCATTAATCTACTATCTACTATGATTATACCAACATGTAAATTTAGTTCAAGAAAAATTTTCCTTTTTAATTCTTCAGCAAATCTATACGGTTCATTAGGATACAAAATAATTTTTGTTCCCTTGGAATTTGATTTGTCAATTCCAGCGTTAGGTGCCAATATTCCATCTGTAGTTGCCATGGCAAATCCTGCAACTCCTCCTACAATTTCATCTGATTCTCTATAAACAATTTCTATAAATTTTTCATTACTATTGAATTTCTTTGCAATTTTTTTTGCTTTTTCACAAACCTTTGATTTTTCTATCTCTAAAATTCGTCCTTGTGAATTTGAGATAAACTTACTTGAAATTACTAGTACATCTCCTTCTTTGATTACAACTTTATTCTTATCAGTAATCTTCTTTAGTTCTTCAAAAAAGCAAAATTTACCATCCTTTTTCTCTGAAGTTAATGGAATTACTGTCAAATTCATAGCTATTTTAGATATTATTCTCTAATTATTGTTCTGAAAAGCTTTTAATCTCAATCGATGGCATTGTCGTTTATGAACATAACTGAAAAAATACTAGCTCGTGCTTCTGGTAAAAATACCGTTTCTCCAGATGATATTGTTTTTGCTAAGGTCGATAAGGTCATGGTTCATGATGTTTCGGGACCTGGAGTTTTGAAAGTTTTTGATAAATTACAAAAACAAGGAATTGATACCTCAAAATTACATGATCCAACAAAAGTTTGGATTGCTGAAGATCATTTTGTTCCGTCTGCAGAAAAAATATCTGCAGAAAATATTGTAAAATTATCAAATTTCTCAAAAAAATATGATATCAAAAAACATTTCAAATATGGAATGGGACAATATGGAATATGTCATACATTATCTCATGAAGAGGCATTAGTTAATCCTGGAGATGTTTATGTTGGTGGTGATTCTCACACTAACACTACTGGTGCATTGGGTGCATTTGCTTGCGGATTAGGTCATACAGATGTTGCATACGTATTACTAAATGGAGAAATTTGGTTTAAAGTACCTGAAACATATTATTTCAAACTTAATGGAAAACTACCTCCACACGTAATGGCTAAAGATTTCATACTAAAAATTATTGGTGATATTGGAAATGACGGTGGAGCATACAATACTATGCAATTCGGTGGAACAGGAATTGACGAAATGTCTGTAGAAAGTAGATTGACATTATGTAATATGACTACTGAAGCTGGTGCAAAAAATGGAATTATTGAATCTGACAAAAAAACAGTTGAATATCTAAATCAAAGAGGTGCAACCAATGTTTCTGAATTTCATGGAGATGAAGATGCTAATTATTCTAAAATTTTAGAGTATGATGCATCTGAATTGGAACCTACTGTTGCAAAACCATTTTCTCCTGATAACATTACTGTTGCAAGAGAACTATCTTCTACTGAATTAGATAAATCATACATTGGCTCTTGTACCGGTGCAAAATATGAGGATCTTTTAGCAGCTGCTAAAATTCTTAAAGGAAGACAAGTAAAAATACGAACCGAAGTATTGCCTGCAGCAATTTCAATATACAAGAGAGCTGTAAAAGATGGATTAATTGAAATATTTTTAGATGCTGGTGCTACTGTAGGTCCACCTACATGTGGTGCATGCTGTGGTGCTCATATGGGAGTATTAGCAAAAGATGAAATTTGTGTTAGTACTACAAATAGAAACTTTCCAGGAAGGATGGGGCATGTAGAATCTCAGACATATCTTGCATCACCACAAGTCGCTGCTGCATCTGCTGTAACTGGAAAATTAACTGACCCGAGGGATTTGAATTGATTGGTAATGTAATTAAATATGAACGTGATAATATTGACACTGATGTTATAATCCCAGGAACATATCTAAAAATTCATGATTATAATGAATTAGCAACACATGCAATGGAAGGACTTGATCCTGAATTTCCATCGAAAGTCAAAGATGGTGATTTCATTGTTGCAGGAAAAAATTTTGGTTGTGGTTCTTCAAGAGAACATGCGCCAATTGCACTCTCAACATGTGGAATAAAGGCAGTAATTGCTACATCTTTTGCAAGAATATTTTATAGAAACTCTGTTGATGGTGCGTTTTTACTTCCAATAGAAGTTGATAATGAAACATATCAAAAAATATCAAATTCTGATCAACTCGAAATCAGTATTGAAAAAAATGAAATAAAAAATATTACAAAAAATGAAACATATGCTATGAAACCTTTCTCAGA
>JAOMAI010000042.1 GCA_028344155.1 Candidatus Nitrosopelagicus sp. | reverse complement strand
GGTGTCCCAAAACCATCAGACAGAACAAAGGGTGTCAAGTCTGCAGAAGGACAGAGAATTCTGGCAGAATATGAGAAGTTCAAGAATGATAATTCTACTGCAGGCGATAGAGCAAGAGCAGAATATGGTAATAAAATTGCAATTAATGAAGCACAAAAACAATTAGATTATGCTAGACGAGCTGGTGCAGACCAGAACACCATTAGAAGTTATGAGCAAAATATCAGACAAAAAGAACTTCAAAGTCAATATTTCGGACCTTCAAACTATCAAAAGCCAAACACATCAGACCCTAACGTCTGGGTCATGGGAACTGGTAAAGACGCTACATTACATTCAACAGGTGGTTCTGCAGGCTATGCAAGGGGAACATTCTCAAGTGCAAATACAACACCACAAACTGCATTATCAACAGATCCATATTTACCACAAGGGGAATCTGCAGAACGAGCAGAAACTTGGAGAAATTTCTATGAAAAACAAGGTGGTGCATACAAACCAGCAAGTGTTGTAGAAGCTGAAAAAACAATTGTTGCAGAAACTCAACGTAGACAAAAAGTTGAAAATATGGCTGATCAACTAGGCATTGACACTGAGAAACAGTACAAACAGTTTGATTACATTCAACAAATTTCAGATGTCTCTCCAATGACCAGTCAACAGAATCAGTTGACAACTAGAGAACTTGCAAAACAAAATATCTTTTCTGCAAAGAAACAGCAAGAACTAGAAAAATTAGAATTTAGAATTTCAAGAATAGATGAGGAACTGCAAGCAGAAAAAGCTCGTATCGAAGGAATGGGTCAATCAAGTTCTGAATCAAACATGATGTCTGCCTCATCTAGATACGCATATCTCAAAGACAAGAAAGATGAACTACTTGGTAAAACTCAAGCTATCCAAGATGGAATGATATCTCAAGTAATTGCACCACCTTCAACTGATTTAGTTTCAGATACTCAGAAATCATTTTCTGGAATAACTGCAGGGAATCCATTCGACAAAGGAATGGTATTCTCGCCTGTCACATCTGGATATAGTGATCCATCTGCAAGAGAAGGAACTGCTGGAACCATCATGGATAATAATTTCACACTTGATAATATTTTACCATCAATGCCAAAAGCATTTGCAGACACACTAGGTGTATCATCATACACTGAGAAAACCAAAGGAAAGACTTCACAAGAAACTTATGATAATATCATGGAGATGGGAAAATCAGATCCTAACAAATTTGCAACAATGTCTGGTATGGTAACAATCAAAGGCGTTAATCCAAAGTCTGCACAAGGTCAAGCACTGCAGAAACAATATGCAAAACAAGCAAAAACTGCTTTTGAAAATGAGGTTCAAAGTAGATACTTTTCTGATTACACTGCAGGCAAAGTCCCATTCTCAAAAGCCATGTGGTCGCCAGAAACCACACAAGCTTACAAGATTGATGGTAAATTACAAGAAACAATGGGAGAGACGAGTGTAGAACAATCTATCAAATATTTCGAGGAACGTGGTCTTGATGTTAATGCACCAGTTGGAGAACTAAATCTAACACCTGTCAAGTATTCTCTAGCCAGAACACAAGCCACGATGGGTGGTTCTAGTATGGGAATGTTACCAGATACACCAGATACGCCATACACTAGAGAGGGAGATTTCGGTGGATATGTTGCACCAGAACAACGAATGGACGAACTGGTTAAAGCAAGCTGGACGACATCTGAGAGACCACCAATACCAGACGTTTCTGAATTTGAAACTGGTGGAAGTGGAACTTGGGCTATTGAAGATACAAGTAAATTTGGACAAAGTGCAGATTGGAATCCACTTGGTTACATTGCAAGTGGTGGTGGATATACCACAAGCCAATTAAGAACAATTGAAAAATTAGGCTTTGGTCAACTGCCAAAACTTGATGGAACTACATTCTCATTACTACCATCTTGGAAACAAGCTTGGGCTGAGGAAGCTTCTGCAGAACTTGGTATCACACCAAGAAATCAGAAAACTGGTAAATCATTTACAGATTCATTATGGCAGTCATTGACATTTTCAGATAGAGTTGATACTGGAAAATTAAATGAGAGTTTCAAAATGGATAGAGGATTTGCA
>JAOMAI010000041.1 GCA_028344155.1 Candidatus Nitrosopelagicus sp. | reverse complement strand
AAGACAAGTTCTTTGCAAGTGGTGAAAAACAATGAGTGACGGGTTAATTATTGATCAATTAAAGAAGAATCAAATTCTTGATTTACTTAAAGAGGGAAAACGTGTTGATGGTCGTCAATTTGATGAACCACGTAAATTAACTATAGACATTGGTGTAATTCCAAAAGCTGAAGGGTCTGCACGTGCAAGACTTGGTGACACAGAAGTTGTTGCTGGAGTAAAAGTTCAACCTGAACGTCCATTTCCCGATACTGGTGATAAAGGAATGTTAATTTGTACTGCAGAAATTTTACCAATTGCACATCCTTCTGCTGAAACTGGTCCGCCGCAACCACCTGTTGTTGAATTGGCAAGAGTTACTGATAGGGGAATACGAGAAAGTGGAATGTTAGATATGAAACAACTTGTTTTAGAAAAAGACAAATCTGTAATTGGTATATTCTGTGATAACGCTGTAACTGATCATGACGGTAATCTGTTTGATGCATGTTCTTACGCATCAACTGCTGCAATCAATGCATGTAAGATTCCTAAATATGAAATGCAAGATGAAAAACCTGTTAAAATTGAAGGTGAATTTACTGAACCTCCTATTACAACATTGCCTGTATCTGTAACAATGGCAAAAATAGGTGATTTCATTGTGGTTGATCCTACTATTGAAGAATGGGGCATAATGGATGCACGAATTACAATTACATCTAATTCTGACGGAAATGTGGTTGCACTTCAAAAAGGTGGCTCTGATGGATTTTCTCAAGAAGAATTAATCAAATGTGCTGAATTATCAGTGAAAGTTGGCAGTAAAATACGAGAGATTATAAAACAATCAAAATAATATTGTGATTAGAATGGCAAAAAAACAAACTGCACTAAAAGGACTTGGTCCTAGATATGGAATTAAAATCCGAAAATCATTTACCAAAGTTCATCATTTAATGAAGCAAAAAAGAAAATGTCCTGAATGTGGAGGTCCCGTCGTTCGTGAGGCAGTTGGAATTTGGACTTGTAAAAAATGTGGACTAAAAATAGCTGGCACTGCATATGACGTTAAGCTTTAGCGCAAAAATTCAATTCTCTTCAGATAAAGAAAATAAATCAATTTATGATTCTATTAACACTGACAATGAGTTCTATCCTGAAAATCCCACAAAAACAAAAATCTCTCTTAATGATGAAATTATAATTGAACTTGAATCTAACCATTTACCTCATTTACGAGCAAATCTAAATTCTACATTGCGTCTGTTACAGGCATCTTATGATACCATAAACTCTGTAAAGATATAATAAAACAATAATAAATTCTAAATTATGTCTGCAGGACAACAAATGCCACCTTGGCTACAAGAACAAATAGGAAAAATGCAACAATCTCAACAAAATCTACAATCAATCTTAATGCAAAAACAACAAGTTGAGATGGAAAATGCAGAATCTGATAGAGCATTAGAAGAATTAAAAAAAGCAGCCGATGGTGATCAAGTTTTCAAATATGCTGGCTCAATTCTAATAAAATCTGATAAAAAATCTCTCATTGATGAATTAGAAGAAAAAAAAGAACTATCTAAAACAAAAACTACTGTATTGGCAAAACAAGAAGAACGACTAAAAACTAGTCTTCAAGAACAAGAACAAAAAATTCAAGAGATGTTAAAAAACCCTAACGCACCTAAATCCGATAAACCATCATCATAAAACCTTAACAAATTTTAACATAGGTTATGTTACATAATTGTGAAAATTGAAGAATTACGAATTATAGTTGATGAAAGGGAAAGAAAGAGCGGTATCCCCAAACTTTTGTCTTCTATTGGAGTAAAGACTGAAATCAAAACACTTCCAATAGGAGATTATATCGTTGCTCCTGAAACTATAGTTGAAAGAAAAACTATAGCTGATTTACTTTCTTCTATATTTGATGGTCGCTTATTTGATCAATGTAGTAGACTAACTGAACATTATCAACATCCAATTTTATTGGTAGAAGGAAATGTAGATGAGATTGAAGAGTTAACTGATAATCCTCTCATCTTTTATGGTGCATTATCTACCGTTGCATTAGACTTTAAGATTCCAGTAATTCCTACTCCCAGCGCAACACATACTGCAAAACTTTTAGTGTCACTTTCATCTAGAAAAGAACTAACAAAAGGACCATTTCTTAAAAAAATTAAAAAATCTAATAATTTGGAAAAACAACAACTTTCTGTTTTATGTAGTCTTCCT
>JAOMAI010000040.1 GCA_028344155.1 Candidatus Nitrosopelagicus sp. | reverse complement strand
ATTGCTTTTTTTGCCACATTATCTTTTGATAATTGCTTTTTAATTTTCTGAAAATCATCATCAAATCTAAAAAATTTTTGAATATCTTTAGATCTCCCATTTAATTTGTCACCTAAAATTAGTATTTTTTCTCCGTTAATCCCGTACCATTTTGAATTAAATTTTTTCCATAAGAAAACCTGACCGCTGTTTATGGTGTCATCGATATTTACTTCAAAATTATCTTTCAATTTAGATAGTTATTTTTTGATCTAATTTAGCTGCTTGTGCCTCAAAACCAAATTTTTCATGTATCTCTTCGGCAAATCTTGTACATGATGTATCATCCCCATGAACTGTCATAATTTTTGGATTTCCTTTAAGATTCTTAATCATCTCAAATAGACTATCTCTATCTGCATGACCTGAAAATTGGAATTGCTTTACTTCAGCTTTGACATTAAGATCTTTTCCACGGGTTTGAACTTTACCTGTATCTAATAATTTCTTTCCAGGAGTTCCTTCTCCTTGGTAAGATACTAGTGCAATTCCATTTTTATCATTAAATGATAATTCTTGTAGATAATACACCGCATTTCCTCCAACCAACATTCCTGCAGGTGATATGACCACACATGGTTCATTTAGCGCTTTCTTTCTTTCATTATGATCTCGAACTGCTACGACCTTATCTATGACATCCTTGAAAATTTCTGGATTTCTTAGATATTCTGGATATCTTAAAAGTACTTCATTTACCTTTAAGGCCATTCCATCCATGATTATTTTATGTTTAAATCCTGCATTGATTAGTACGCTGGCTACTTCTTGTGAACGCTCAACTGAAAATGATGGAATGAAAAGTGTACCTTTTCTATCCATGATCTCATTTGCAAAGTCAATTAGTCCTTTTTCAGAGTCTTTTCTAGGCATCTGATTCTGCTGGGAATATGTACTCTCAGTAATCACCATATCTACTTCACCTATATCCAAATCTGCAGGTGGTAATAATCTAGAACCTCTTAAATTAATGTCTCCTGTATAAAATAATTTTTTATTATTTGATTCTACTAAAACTGTACTCCCACCTATTACATGTCCTGATGACCGTAACTCAAATGATGCATTTCCTCTAGTGATTTTTTCTTTAAATCCAATTGTCTTTGCTTTTTGCATCATGTTATCAATTTCTGGAACACCAAAAGAATGTGAATTCTTCTCAATCTTTATCATATCTTGAATTAACAATTTACTTAGATCAAATGTTGGGGCTGTTCCAAAGACATTACAATTACCACTAACAAATAACGATGGAACACATCCTGAATGATCTAAATGTGCATGGGTTATGATTACCGAATCAATGTCTCGTGGTTTTACATGAAGTGGGTATGTAGGTGGAGCACCTCTTGGTTTTCCGAACATTACTCCATAATCTAAGAGGAAATTTGTTCCATCACAATTAACTTGAAAAGCTGATCGCCCTACTTCACCAGCTGCGCCTAAAACCTTGATCTCCACGCAACTCGATTTTGTGACTGTCTTATATCTTAGACTCTTTGGATTGTACCATATGGATAATCTACAATATCTTTAATTAGTGGAACCTAACCTTTGATCAATTATGGGAAGAACCTATGCAGAATGGGAAGCCACACAAGATAAAGCAATGGTTGCTAAAGTTCGCGCAGGCGACGAAGCAAACAAAGTCCTATTAAACCAAATTAACTGGATATGGGTAGCAAATCTTATGGCTAGCAAACCAGAACTTAATCCTTCATCAGCAGAACTATTGGATTGGGTTACATCTGGTCAAATTGATGCAATGAGAAAGTAATTTTTCTTGTAATCATTTTTTCTTTTGTTTTATTTTCATAGTTTTTCCGATCTGTTTCATAACGCTGTTAACGATCTAGTTCATGGTTTAAATAGCAAATAGTGGTTATTCATGTTAGAATGCCAATAGCAATAATTCCAGACATTGACGAACAGAGATGTATCGGATGTGCACTATGTGTAGAAATCTGTACTTCTCTTGGTCCGGATGTGCTTCGTGTAAAACCTGTTGAAGGTTGGAAACGTGGTAAAGCATTTGTCTTCTATCCTGAAAGATGTATCACCGACGGTGCATGCATCGGAGTTTGTCCAACAAAATCCATTTTCTGGATGAGACCAATGAATTACACAGCTGGTCAACCAGTTCCACTTCATAAGAACGGAGTATTCATCAACGGATGGGCTGAAGACGCAGCATTATAGACGCGTTTTCACAAACCTCTTTTTCTTATTTTATTTGATTTAATTATATGAGATCTAAAATTATTTCATGTCAAAGATTTCAAATTTTATTGGCATTGTAACCATTTTCTTTGTTTCCTTAACCATAATATCGATAATTTTCCCTTCATTATTTTCATCTA
>JAOMAI010000004.1 GCA_028344155.1 Candidatus Nitrosopelagicus sp. | reverse complement strand
AAACGAAAGGCACCAAACGCACACACATTCTTAGAAATTATCAGAGCAAGATTCGGCGCTGGTACTCACAAAGTTTTCTTAGGTTTCGCATTAACATGTAACATGATTGTAACTGGTATGCTTCTACTTGGAGGTGCAGCCGTAGTTAACGGACTTACCGGTATGGACATTTCTCTAGCAGCATTCTTAATCCCAGTCGGTGTCATGATTTACACACTTGTAGGTGGTCTCAAGGCTACGTTTGTAGCGGATTACATGCACACGGTCATTATCTTTATAGTAATTCTAACATTCGTTGCGATGGTATTCTTCATCAGTCCAATCACGGGTGGTGTCGAAGGAATGTATAACAAACTGGTGGAGGCAGCTTCGCTTAATCCGGTGATATCACCAACCTTCGCTGAAGGCGGAGCAGTTGAAGGTGATCCAAGCACATATGGTAACGCTATGGGTGCATACCTTACAATGGCTTCGGCAGGAGGCTTAATCTTTGGAGTTATCAATATTGTAGGAAACTTTGGAACTGTCTTTGTTGACCAGGCTTACTGGCAACGTGCAATTGCTGCACAACCAAGTTCCACAGTAAAGGGTTTCTTACTTGGTGGAATGTGCTGGTTCGCAATTCCGTTTACACTTGCAACTACTATGGGACTGACGGCGGTGGCGATAGATGTCGAGCTATCTCCAGAGCAGGTGCAGCTCGGACTTGTAGTTCCAGCAGCAGCATCAGTGCTAATGGGTGAGATAGGTGCCATCATGGTACTAGTCATGCTATTCATGGCTGTGACTTCGGCAGGATCTGCAGAACTAATCGCAGTATCTTCGTTGATTACATACGATGTTTACCGTACTTACAAGAATCCACAGGCTACAGGCAAACAGCTGTTGAAGGTGAGTCGTGGTGTTATAGTTGCGTTTGGACTTGGAATGGGTGCGCTTGCGGTCGTACTGTTAGGAATGGGACTTAGTTTAGGATTTGTATACTTAGCAATGGGAATATTGATTGGCTCTGCTGTCATCCCGATTGCGTTAACGATTATTTGGAATAGAACAACTCGTGCCGGTGCGGTAGCGGGCGCACTAATAGGTGTCTGTCTATCACTAACCACTTGGACAAGTGTTGCAGCCTCTGAGGCCAATGGAGTCATAGATATAGCATCACTTGGCGGTGCATTCCCAATGCTTTATGGAAATGTAGTTGCGATATTATCATCAGGATTAATCTGTATAGTCATCAGTTTGGCTCAGAACAAGAAATACGATTGGAAAGAATTGGACCAACACATGTCCCTTGTCACTGACGACATGGAACAACACGAAATCACTGCTACCGAAGTTGCAAAGCGTGAACAAGACGAAGAACAACTAAAGAAAGCCTTCAAGTTCAGTGTTAGAGGTGGAGGCTTGCTCACTTTGGTAGTTATCATATTCTGGCCAATGCCATTATACTTCTCAGGATACGTCTTCGACTTTGGATTCTACGGACTATGGGTAGGAATCGCAATCGCTTGGGTCAGCGCTGCAGCCGCAATCATCATATTCATGCCGATTGTGGAAGCACGGAAAGGCTTCGCGGAAGTGTTCTCAGGCAAGAAGCACGCCTCTTCCACAAAATAACCTCCCCCCTTTTACCATTTTAATTATGTATTCAACAAATTACTACTTGGATTTCCATCCAAAATTCTTTTTAATGCTAGGATTGATGCTTTAACATGACGTCTTGTACAGGTTGTGGTATCGTACTTGGTATGAAAAAGTACAAATTCAATAAATTTTGGAGAGTACCTGGAAGTTTCTGTAAACCATGCATGCTAAAAGTTGGTCAAGATTGGGAAAAAAATGGCAAAGTAACAATACCACAAAAACCATGTGATTTGTGTCAAACCGAATTCTTCTTCTTACAAACTGCGTGGCAAGGAAAAAAGCAAAAGCACTTTTGTGATGTTTGTCATAAAGTAGCCGCAAGTGGTGTATTGCCAGACAAAAGTCGTGGAGATATGAAACAAAAACTTCCAATCCCGATGCTCATTATTGGTGCTTTGGGTGGCTTAATGATGATTCTTGGAATGGTCTTTACATTAACTGGAACTTCGTCTGGTGAGATGAGTATTGTCAATATTCTATTTGGCGCATTTACAACAGCTGCCGGATTTATGTTAGTACGAAGAACGATTAACAATAGAAAGATGTTGCTAGGTAATATCTAGAATAAACTATACAAACGTCCTAGTGATACTTCTGTAGCAGGATCAACTGTAGCGATTTCACCATCAACTTTTACCTCATATGTTTCTGGGTCTATCTCTATTTTTGGTGTAGCATCATTATGCACCATATCTTTTTTTCCAATGTTTCTACAATTTTTCACAGGAAGTAATTTTTTCTCAATTTTCATTTTTTCTTCCAAGCCGTTATCAAGTGCAAGTTGTGATGTGAACGTGACTGATGTAGTTTTCTTTGCTTTTCCCAATGCTCCAAACATTGGTCTGTAGTAAACTGGCTCTGTAGTTGGAATTGATGCGTTAGGGTCGCCCATCAACGCATATGCGATGAATCCTCCCTTTATGATCATTTTTGGTTTGATTCCAAAAAACTGTGGCATCCATACAACAATATCTGCAATTTTTCCTGGTTCTATTGAACCCACGTAGTCTGATATTCCATGTGTAATTGCAGGGTTGATGGTAATTTTTGAAATATATCTTTTGATTCTAAAATTGTCATTATCTTCATTATCTTCTGCTAGTGGTCCTTTCATTTTTCTCATTTTATCTGCTGTTTGCCAATTTCTTGTTGTAACCTCTCCTACTCTTCCCATTGCTTGACTATCTGAAGACATCATGCTAAGTGCTCCCACATCATGTAGAATGTCTTCTGCGGCAATCGTCTCGGCTCGAATCCTTGATTCTGCAAATGATATATCTTCTGGAACTGATGGGTTCAAATGATGACATACCATCATCATGTCTAGATGTTCTTCTAGTGTATTGGTAGTAAAAGGTCTTGTAGGATTAGTCGATGACGGCAAAATATTTGGTTCTGATGCTATTTTCATAATGTCTGGGGCGTGACCTCCTCCTGCTCCCTCTGTATGGTATGTGTGGATTACTCTTCCATTAATTGCAGCAATAGTATCATCCACATAGCCACATTCGTTTAGAGTATCGGTATGTATTGCAACTTGAGTATCTGTTTTGTCTGCCACATTTAACGCAGAATTAATTGTAGCCGGAGTTGTTCCCCAGTCCTCATGTAGTTTTAATCCACATGCTCCTGCCTTGATTTGTTCCATCAACGATTCTTCTTTAGAATCATTTCCTTTACACAAAAATCCAAAGTTCATTGGAAATTCTTCTACTGCTTCTATCATTTTATGAATATTAAATTCTCCTGGTGTGCATGTTGTTGCATTTGTGCCATCCGCAGGTCCTGTTCCTCCTCCAATCATTGTGGTTGTTCCATTACAAATTGCATCTATTGCTTGTTGAGGCGAGATAAAGTGAATATGACTATCAATTGTACCTGGCGTACAAATTGTATGTTCTCCTGAAATTATCTCTGTATTGGATGATACGATGATGTCTACATCATCCATGACGTTTGGATTACCTGCATTTCCAACACCTAAAATTTTTCCATCTTTAATTCCAATATCTGCTTTAATTATTCCTAATTTTGGATCAATTATCATTGCATTGGTAATCACTAAATCTGCAGACTCATCTCGTAATACTCCACTTGCTTGACCAAGACCATCTCTTGCACTTTTTCCGCCACCAAATACCAACTCATCCCCATACTTAATCAAATCTTTTTCAATCTCTATCACTAAATCTGTATCTGCTAGTCTGACCCTATCGCCTTTGGTTGGCCCAAATAATTCTACATATCTACTACGTGGAATTTCTAATGATGTTGATTCATTTTCAATATTTTCTAAAACATTTTTGAAACCTTTATCATGAATATTTTTTACCGCCTCTTCTCTTTTTGACTCTAATTCTCCACTAACTAATCCGCTAAACCCAAAAATTGTTTTAGTTCCTCCAAATTCTACAACCTCGACATGTTTTGATTCTCCTGGTTCAAATCTAATTGATGTACCTGATGATATGTTTAGATGATATCCTAATGCTTTTTCTCTATCAAACTCTAATGCCTTATTTGCCTCTGCAAAATGTGTATGAGAACCAACTTGGATTGGCCTATCTCCTGTGTTTGAAACATTTAGTCTGAATGTTTTTTTGGATTCATTGGCAATTATGTTGCCCTCTGCAGGCATGTATTCTCCTATGTGAGGTGTTTTTGAACGCCATCTGGAAATCATATCTATCACACTATGGGGTCGTGAATCGTCACGAGTTTTGTTCCGTCATTAAATGTGGCTTCCACTTGAATTGTATGAATAATATCTATGACTCCTGGTAGTACGTCATCTTTTTTTAATACATTTTTTCCAGAACTCATTAATTCTGAAACCGATTTTCCATCTCTAGCTCCTTCTAAAATATGGTCTGCAATTATGGCAATCGATTCTGGATGATTTAATTTCAATCCTCTTTCTTTTCTTCTTAATGCAACCTGTGCTGCGGTAAAAATTTGTAATTTATCAATCTCCCTAGGTGTTAAAAACATGAATAAATCTGCTTTTTCACATATTTAACGATTAGAAACCTATTTTCCATTTATCTTTAAAACACAGTAATTAGCACTATTATCAATGCTCCTCGTTGATTCAATTTTAGGTAATTCATATCATGGAAATAATCTTAAAGAAAAAATAGATTTTGCAAAAGAAAATAACACTTTGAAAAGATTATTTTTGTCAAGAACCCAAATGGAAAAATCACACTTACGTGCTGAAACTGAAGATGGTTTAGAAATTGGATTATCATTAGAACCTGGAACGGTTTTACGAAACGGTGATGTTTTGGAAATTAATTCACAATTGATAATAATTCATCAATTACCTGAAAAAGTAATACGTGTGATGATAAATGAAAATGAATGGTCTCCAAACCTGCTTGTTCAACTTGGCCATATCATAGGAAATCGACATCGTCCATTATCTATTACATCTGATGGCTGCATAATGTTTCCAATTCATGATGAAACCGAAGTTAAGTTATTTGAAAAATTATTTTCTGATATAATTGATCATCTTTCATTAGTTGTTGAGGATCAAATATTTGTCCCAAATAATGGAATGAATGTTCATGAACACTGATTCATCAGATCTAACTCTAATGCAATTATCTGATTCTTTTTTTCCTTCAGGTCTTTACACAATGTCAAATGGACTAGAAACAATTTTTGATGAAAAACGTGCATCATCTCAAAGTGACATCTTTGATTTTCTTGAAGTAACACTAGAGCAACAATTAGGTCCTGCTGATTCTGTAGCATTATCTACTGCATATGATTGTGCGAAAAATAATGATATTTTGGGAATCATTGAATGTGACGATATTCTTTGTTCTATGAAGTTGATTCAAGAATCCCGTGCAGCATCATGTAGGGCAGGTTCGCAAATGCTCAAATGTGTCTCTGCCATATCGCCCAACAATCTTCTTGAAACTTATACTCAGAAGATTAACGAAAATGAGTCTCCTGGAATGCATCCTGTAGTTACAGGTGTGTGTAGTTTTGTGATGGGGGTCAAAAAAGAACAAGCTTCACAAATGATGATGTATGGTTTTTGTGTTAGTGTTACTGGCGCTGCATTGAGATTGGGAATCATTGATCATATACAAAGCCAAAAAATTCTACATGAAATAAAACCCAAAATAAAGCAAATTTTAGAAAAATTCTCTGACACGAAAATTGATGATTGTTGGCAATTTTCTCCAAACTATGATCTTATACAAATGACCCATGAAAACAAATTTTCTAAAATGTTTATTACATAAACATATTTTTTTTTGTTATGACTAGAATTCTTCGTGTAGGTATTGGTGGTCCTGTAGGCGCTGGTAAAAGTATGTTAATTGAAAGAGTTGTTCCATTTCTTGCAAAAAAAAATTATCGTGTATGTATCATCTCAAATGATGTAATATCAAAAGAGGATGCTGATAGAATACGAAAAAACCTGGCAACCGAACAGGGATTAGTTCCTGAAAATATGGTTATTGGTCTTGCAACTGGTGGATGTCCTCACACGGCTGTAAGAGAAGATCCTTCTATCAATCTTGCAGTAATTGAAGAAATTGAAACAAAATATGATGACTTGGATTTGATAATAATTGAAAGCGGTGGTGATAATGTCACTACAACATTTAGTCCTGCACTTGCAGATTATACAATATACATTGTTGATGTATCTGGAGGTGATAAATATCCTCGAAAAGGTGGACTTGGAATTGAAACAAGTGATCTTTTAGTAATTAACAAAATTGATCTTGCACCAACTATTGGTGCTGACCTAAACGTAATGGAACGTGATGCAAAGATTGTCAGAAAAAATAAACCGTATGTTTTGGTAAATTGTAAAACAGATCAAGGAGTCGAACAGGTGGCACAGCACATAATCCATGATGTTTTATTTGATGAACCTCCAAAAAATATGCTCACTCAGGTGAAACCATGAATCTAGAACACTGTACTCCTTCTGATATTCCACATGAAATATCGCAATATGACGGAGATGTTGCGCAGATGAATGTTGGTAAATCTGGGAAGATTGGATTCTTGGAGTTAGAATTACAAAATGATTCGGACAGACAAAAAACCATTATTACTCGAAAGCAGACACAAGTTCCACTATATGTGCAAAAAGCCTTGCACTATGACTTGGATTATCCTTCCATGGCACATGTATTCATTCTATCTCCATCTGGTGGAATTTTACAAGGAGATCGTTACAGAATGGATGTTGAACTAAAAAATAATGCAATATCTCATCTTACAACTCAAGGTGCAACTAGAATTTACAAAATGGAATCAAATTATGCGACACATATGGTGACTCTTAATTTGAAGGATAACTCGTATCTTGAATTTATACCTGAACAAATTATTCCATATAAAAATTCACGATTTTACCAAAAAACAAATTTAGATATCGATGAATCATCCACAGTTATTTACTCTGAAACGATTGTACCTGGAAGAATTGCAATGGGTGAGATGTTTGATTTCGATGTATGTTATCTAAAAACTGAAGGAAAAATAAATGGAAAAACAAAATTTAGGGATTCATCACTTTTAACTCCAAAAACACAAAAAATTCAAGCTCTAACAATGTTTGATAATAAAACAATTCTTACCTCTGTCTATGTATTAACAAAAAAAGATGTAACAAAAATCAATGATTTGATTAATGAACTGTTTTCTCATATGGAAAATCTGTCTGGAGGTTCTAGTTTATTGCCTAATGATTCTGGAATTTCAATTAGAATTTTAGGAAATTCTTCAGAAGATCAAAAAATAACTATCTATGAAATTCTAAAAATTATACGAAAAGAAATTTTACCTGATTATCTCTAATCTATTCTATCATTTTCAATGTATCTGATGCAGTTATTATTCCAATAATTTTTGTTCCTTTTCTAACTAGAATACATTTTGAATATTTTATGAGAGGTGCTAATGTACTTGCAGGTGTTTCATTATCCACTATTGGAGGTGTAGGTTCCATTATGTCTTGAATTTTGATCTTTTTTGAGACTCCGACGCTCATATGACCTATAATTCCTGAATCTGAAATTACTCCTACTGGAATATTATCATCAAAAATTGGAATTTGACTAATTTTTTCTTTATCCATTTTTGACATTGCTTCTCCAAGTGTATTAGTTGGTTTCAATTTTACAATTTTTTGACTACATAATTCTCCTGCATTATGTGTGGATGCCTCGCTTTCTTTACTTGCTAACACTTCAAATATTCTTTTTGCAGTATTATAACTTGGAGCGCTTCGACCTGATTCTATTTGATTTATCATTGATGTACTTACTCCTACTAATCTAGCAAGTTCTTTTTGGGTCATGTTGATTTTGAGTCGTTGTTGTTTTATACTCTCAATTGATGGTAACATATTAGATTCTGGTTCCTATCACTTTTCTAGTTTTTCTAATAATGCCTTGTACATGAATGGGAAAACAGTTGTAATCTCTGCATGAATGGTTGTTTCTGTAGCATCCTTTGTTACTTTGCCCCAAGATATCGCCTCTCTTACTAGCGCACCGCTTAAACTTCCATCAAATTCTTGTGCTGTTGTAACATACACTGCATAGTCTAAGCCTTCTCTGTATTGGTTCCACCATAACGTATGATGTTTTGGAACTCCTCCTCCTAACATCAATGCTCCTGATTTTTCTGCCTTGAATACCAATCCTGAGAGAAAATTTGCATCTTCTATTACATTTAATTTAAAATCAGAATGTTTTTGTGAGAACATCCATACTTGACTACCTACTGCTCCATCCATAATTCCTGGAACTACTACCGGAATGTCATTTTTGTAAGCCCAATACAAAAATGAATCTTCGCCCATAGCTTTTCCTATTTCTCTATTAATGTCTGCAGTTGACATTTCTTTTTTACCTTCACTGTATGCTTTTTCTAAAATCTCTTGAACCTTTTCTTCAATCAATGGTCCATAGCTTTCCATTGGTACAAGAACATTTCCAAGTCTGTGAATATTTTGATCTGCTAATTCCCTATCGTCCATTGTGAATGATCCTTCTTTGTATTCTGAAAAATGTCTTGCAATATCGTGGTCCAAAGCACCACATGTTGTAATTACAACATTACACCATTTTTTCTTGATCATATCTCGTATAATCCCTCTAAATCCTGTTGAAACAATTGCTCCAATAAATGACAAAAATTTTGTACATTTTTCATCACTAATCATGTTGTAAAGAATATCCACCCCTTCTGCTACGTTTCTTGCCTCAAATCCTCCTGCCTGTGCAAGTTCTTTGAATATATCATCTGTGTCAGAATTTCTAGAGATATCTACATCTTTGACAGGGCGTCCAGGTGTAATCATGATATTTTGAAATATCTATTTGCCTAGATATTCCTATCCCTTTTGTGATAATACGTTATTAATTCTAGACCGCCTCTTCCTATGTATCGTGAAAAGAATTCTCATTTTAGGTGGTGGTTTTGCCGGAATAGAGTGTTGTTTGAAACTTGAATCTTATTTTCAAAATAATTCTGAGATTGAAATTACTCTAGTTAGTGAAGACAATTTCATACTTTTTACACCTATGTTACCACAGGTGGCTTCTGGAACAATTGAAACCCGACATATTGTTACTCCAATTCGAACCTTGATAAAAAAAACAAAATTCTATGAGGGGAAAATAAAGTACATAGATCCTCATGGTAAATCTGTTGCACTGTATGGTACAAATGAAAATCGTGGAATGTTAATTCATTATGATTTTCTTGTTGTGGCATTAGGCAGTCAAACTAATTTCTTTGGTATGAAGGATGTTCAAGAAAACTCATATCAAATGAGCACCATAAATGACGCAATTTTACTTCGAAACCGAATTATTGATTTAATGGAGCAGGCCGAAAATGAAACCGACCCCATTCTCCGAAAGGCTTTACTAAAAATTGTCATAGTCGGTGGTGGTTTTGCAGGAGTCGAAACTGCTGGAGAATTAAATGATTTCATTAATGATGTATCTGAATATTATCCAAGTATTGATGAACATGATGTCAAGGTAATGTTGATTGAAGCTTCAACTGAAATTCTAACTGGATTTCCACAAAAACTAGCTGGATTTGCAAAAGACAAACTGGTGGAACGAGGAATCGATGTAATTCTAGATGCTGGTGTGACATCGTTTAATGGACAAGAAGTATTATTGAAAAGTAACTCTAAATCAAACAAGGTTTTACTTAGTGATTCATCACAAGAGAAAGGTCATTCTGAATTAGTCGAACTTAATTCTATTTCTTCTAGAACACTTGTATGGACCGCTGGTGTAACTCCTACTGATCTAATTAAAGAATCATTATTCAATACATACAAAGGTAGAATTATTGTAAATGAATTTCTTCAGGTTACACAATTCCCTGAAGTTTTTGCAATTGGTGATTGTTCAGTATTCGATCCTGAATTGACAATGAAAAAATTTCCTCCAACTGCTCAAATTGCTGAGGCTCATGCTAAAATTGCTGCCGCCAATCTAAAGGAATTACTAAATGGTGGCACATTATCCAAATTTGATTATTCATGGAAAGGTCAAAGTGCAATAATAGGGAAAAGAACTGGTATTGCATCATTTTTTGGGATCAATGTTGCCGGATTTTTGGCGTATCTTTTATGGAGAAATTTATATCTCTCTAAGATACGAAGTTCTGATAAAAAATTCCGTGTATGGCTTGATTGGAGTCTGGATTTATTTTTCAAAAGGGATATTTCTCGTTTGAAGATTGTTAAAAAAGAGCGTTCTCTTGACTACAAAGAATTAGATGAAGTTGATGATGTTTGGTGACTTGATTTACTCTAAAATTGTGAATACCCCGTAAAAAATAACAAAGATTCCTCCAAGTATGATTGCTTTAGATATTATTCCCATTAACTGATCAAATTATTTTGAAAAATTTAAAGTAGTAGTATTTGGATAATTTGATGTGAGAAATCTAGTATTACTTGCAATTTTGACTGTGGGTATATTTTCTATAGGCTTCACTTCTTTAGCTGAGGCACATCCTCATGTTACCGTAGATCTGATGGATATGCATTCACATGATCTTCTTACTGCTGAAGATTTTGTAATTCATACATTTGAACAAGTAATTTTGTTTGTTGGGGAAATACCAAATATAATTTTCAGTTAACTAATTTTTCTTAGTTTTAGCATCAAATGCTTCACTGACTAATTCTTTTGCCTTTTTTATGGTAATTTTTTCTTTAGATTTTCTTAACTCTTCAACAGTTTTAGTTTTAGTCCATCCTTCAGAGACGGCAGTATCTAATGTTGATTTGATAAAATCGGATGATATTTTTTCTTCTTTTTGTAATTTCTTTTCAAGTTTTGCTATTTTTGACTCTATATCTTTTTCAGTTTTCAATTTTCCTTTCTTTGGATTACTTGTCTTTTTCTTAGGTTTTTCTTCATCTTCAATTAATAATCTCTTATTCTTTTCTTTTTCTTCATCTCTTTTTTTCTTTATATCTTCTTTCAATGCCTTTTCAGCTTCGGCTTTTTCCTTTGCTTCGGCTTTTTCTTTTTCTTCAGCTTCCTTCAAAAATTTCTCTGCTTTGATTCTCTCTTTTTCTTCTTCTTTCTTAATTTGTTTATTTACTGATTCATCATTTTGAATTTTCTCTTCATGAATTTCTTCAACTGTTTCTACTCTTTCGGTACGACGTTTACGAACAAAATTTCTTGTATCTTCTGCAACAGTTGATGGTTTACTTTGTGTTTCCCTAAAGCCTTTGAATACACCTGACATTCTTTTTTGAATTGTTGATTTGACATCTGCTAAAATTTCAGCCTTTGTTTCTATTTCTGCCTCAACTTTTCTCTCAGTTTCAGCCTCAGCCTTTGTTTCTATTTCTGCCTCGACTTTTCTCTCAGTTTCAGCCTCAGCCTTTGTTTCTGATTTTAATGGTTTTGTAATTATTTTTTTATATTTTTTTCCTGCTTCTTTTTCTAACTTTAATCTTCTTGCAATTCTATCTTTTAACTCCTTTACTTCTACATCTTTTTGCTTTTTCTGTATTTTTTGAATTTCAGATTTTACTTTGTTAAATTTTTCAAGATATTTTTGTTCATAACTTTCAAGAGTTTCCCTTCGTGAATTGTTTGAACCCTCTTTTTTTGATGAAGATCTCCATTTCATGAATTTTCTTTTGTAATATTGTAATTATACTGTTGGATTAATTCTAATGATTTAGAATATTATTTTATTTCTTTGATTTTTTCTTAGATTTTGATTTTTTTATTTTTTTTTGTTCAATCTCAGCTTGTGCTGCTGCAACAATGGCTATAGGAATTCTATGTGGTGATGCGCTGACATATGAGACGTCAGCAGAATGACAGAATTTGATTGAATTTGGATCTCCTCCATGTTCTCCACAGATTCCAATTTCTAAGTCTTTTTTGATATCTCTTCCTTGTTTAATTCCAATTTTCATTAGATGGCCTACTCCGTTAACATCAATTGATTGGAATGGACTAGTTTCTAGTAGTTCTTTTTCCATATATTCCGGAAGAAATTTCCCTTCTGCATCTTCCCTACTAAAACTAAATACTGCTTGTGTTAGATCATTTGTTCCAAAACTGAAAAACTCTGCAGTATTGACTAATTCGTCTGATGTTAAACATGCACGTACTACCTCTAACATAGTTCCAAAGTTTATCTTAAACTTTTTCTTGTATTTTTTCTCCATCTGTTTTTTAACATCATCATAAATTGATTTAATGTAGTTTAATTCTGCTAAACTTCCTACTTGTGGAATCATTATCTGTGGCTTAGCATTGACCTTTTTCTTTGAAAGTTCTGCTGCTGCTTCAAACACTGCTGTAATCTGCATTCTGTAAATTTCTGGATATGTGATTGCTACTCTTACTCCTCTATGTCCCATCATTGGGTTAATTTCTGCTAGTTCTCGTGCTCTATCTAAAACTCGTTGAGTTTTTTCACTCTTATCGTTTTCTTTATTCATTTTTTCCTTTAATTCTTCTGGATTTGGCAAAAATTCGTGTAGTGGTGGGTCTAATAGTCTAATAGTAACTTTGTATCCTTCCATCGCTTTTAGGATTCCAATAAAATCACTTTTTTGTAATGCTTGTAATTTTTTTAATACTTGATTTCTCTCTTCTGGGGTTTGTGCCATAATCATTTCAACAAATAATCCAATTCTATCTGTCTCATTGAACATTCTCTCTGTTCTACACAATCCAATTCCTTGTGCTCCATACTGTCTTGCCAATTTGGCTGCATCTGGGGTATCTGCATTAGCACGAATTCCTAATTGTTTTGTATTTTGTGCCCAACTAAGAATTGTTTGAAAATCTTTTGTTACTTTAGGTTCTACTGTTGGAACTGCTCCCATCAAAACCGTACCTGTACTGCCGTCGATTGTTACTGTTTCGCCTTCTTTTACGGTAATTCCGTTTGCATTACATGTATTATTATCATAATTGATTTTGAGTTCTGCACATCCTACAATACATGGCTTACCCATTCCTCTAGATACTATTGCTGCGTGTGATGATTTTCCGCCAAGACTAGTCAAAATTCCTTCTGCTGAGAAGAATGCGGGTACGTCCTCTGGCTTTGTTTCTTTTCTGATTAAAATGACCTTTTTTCCAGTCTCGCCGAGTTCAATTGCCTTTTTTACATCAAAAATAGCAATTCCACTTGCAGCTCCTGGTGATGCAGCAATTCCTTTTGCTAATTTTTTGTGTTCTTTAATTTTTGATTCATCCATAGTTCTATGAAGTAGTGCTTCTAATTGCTGTGCTGGAATTCTAGTCAATGCTTTATTTTTATCAATTAATTTTTCTTTTACCATGTCTACTGATGTTTTTACTAGTGCACCTGCACTCATTTTTGCTGTTCTTGTCTGTAAGAGATAGAATTTTCCTTGTTCTATAGTAAATTCGATATCTTGTGGTTCTCTGAAATGTTTTTCTAATCTTGCACACGCATTACTTAATTCTTTATGAGATTTCGGCATTTCTTTTTTCAATAAATCTACATTCTTTCCTGTTCGTACTCCTGCTACAACATCTTCTCCTTGTGCATTGATTAGATACTCTCCTTCAATCTCTCTTTTACCGTTATGCCCATTTCTTGTAAACACTACTCCTGTTGCACTATCATCTCCCATATTTCCAAAAACCATTGTTACAACATTTACTGCAGTGCCATTTGCAATGTCTTTTGTAATTCCGTTTTTCTCTCTATAGACAACAGCTCTTTCTCCCATCCAGCTTTTGAATACAGCTTCAATTGCCAATCCTAATTGTTCGTTAGGTGTGTCTGGGAATTTTCTTTTTGTATGAGTTTCACAAATTTTCTTATATTCTGAAACAATTTTCTTTAAGGATTCAACATTTAATTTACTATCATCAGTTACTCCTTGTTTATTTTTTGCAGAATCTAATACATGATCAAACTTTTCATCATTTACTCCGAATACAACTTTACCAAATAATTGAATGAATCTTCTATACGAGTCCCATGAGAATCTAGGATTCTTTGTTTGCTGTGCAAATCCTTCTACTGTTTTTTCATTTAAGCCTAAATTCAAAATTGTGTCCATCATTCCTGGCATTGAGATTGCAGCTCCGGAACGAACTGATACCAAAAGTGGATTTTTTATGGAGTTCCATTTTTTACCTGTTTTTTTCTCCATTTTTGCAATATTTTTCATTACTAGAGGCATGACGTCTTTTGGAAGTTTCTTTCCATTACCATAGTAGTTGTTGCAAACTTCTGTTGTGATTGTAAATCCTGGTGGTACTGGAAGTTTTAGGCGTGTCATCTCACTTAATCCTGCACCTTTTCCGCCTAGTAGCATTCTATTTTTGCTATCTGCTTCTTCAAATGCATAAACTGACTTGTTTTTTGCCATGTAGAATTTTGACGATTTACTGGCTTTTTAAACCCTTACACAATTCTGAGATACTTTTTTCCCAACTTTTTGCTTTGACAATTCCACTTGCGACAAGAATTCCCTTAGAACCTAATTCTTTTGCTTTTGAAACATCTTGACCTGAAACAATTCCTGCTCCACACAAAAGTTTTGTAGAATTTTTAGCAGACTTTACTGCTTGTACTGCATTTGTGATTAATGCTGGTTTCTCTGTAGAAATTGCTCTTCCAGTTCCAATTAATTCTGGTGGTTCAATTGCAATAAATGTTGGATTCAATTTTGCATACTTTTTTGCTTCATTGACATTTTTTACACACAATATTGATTTCAGTTTAAGTTTTGTTAGGCGTTTTACTAATGATGTTATCTCTTTTTCAGAAATTCTATGTTCACTATGATTAATTATGGATCCATTAATTTTTGATTTTTTAACAATTTCCGGTATCATGAATCCTGTTGTACTTCCAACTTTCTTATCGTCTACATGTTGTGCTAAAACTATAATGTTGAATTTTGTAATTAATGGAATTAGATGATGTGGTGGTGATATTGCAATTGGCACTTTGTATTTCTTTGAAATCCTTTCTGCGGTTTTCGCAATTTTAATAATTTTATCTCCTGCAATTTCGTCATAATTTTTGCAATTTATTATAAACATTCTATTTCCTAATTGATTCAAAGACTTTCTCATATTTTAGCTTCATTATGAGAACTGTCATTGTTAGAAACATTGCTGCTACGTTGACTCCTATGATGTATACATCATCAATTTCAATTCCATAAATAAGCCATAATGCGGCTCCCACAAAAATTGATATGACCAGATATTTCGAAACATCTTCAAGCTTCTTTGTTTTGTATCCTTGAATTATTTGTGGAATCCATCCTATTAGGATGAAAAATCCTGCTAATATTGCAACTATTCCTAAAGTAATTTCGTCTAACATATCTAATTCCAGAAAAATTGATCCAACCCTGTTTGTTTAGGTTTTCCAAGAATGGTGTCAAAATCTAGATCCATGGATGATGTAATTTGTTCCAAAGTACTTTCCATAAACTCCATGTATTTTCCAGAGTCGATTTCATCTTGTCTTGCCAGTTCCACTGGTTTTACGCCCGGTTTATTGAGTATTTTAACATATGATATGATATCTCCTTTTTTTATCTCTCTAGTGGTTTCAAGTTGTTTTGCTGCTCGTATGTGCTGAGGAATTGTTTTCACATATTCTGATAGAGCCTTACTGAGTGTCACATTAAATGTTAATTCTTTTAATGGAATACTTTTGTCTTGAACTTTTTTTGCATAAATAGCAATTTTATCACTTACCTTCTTCTTTGCATTTTCGAATTCATCTTCATTTTGAACTTCTGCGAGTATATCTAATAATTCATAAAATAATGTTTTGATGAATGGAGGCGTATGTGATTTTTTACCTGTTAATCCTTTTACATCCACTTTTCCATTTTTCGTAACGCCAAAATAATTTTTCTTCCTATTGCTTAATACTACATATCTGTATTCTTTGTCAATTTCTAATTCAACGCCATGATCTTTCTTTGCCAATTTTATGACATCATCTATTTGTTGTACCGTTGGATTTTTTACAAAAAGTGAATCTGTATCTCCATATAGAACCTCTAATTGTATACCTTTACATTTCTCAATTGTGTCCATAATGATATGTCTGCCTAATGCAGTAGTTGCTTCTGCTGCTGGAAGAAAATATAGTGGAAATATCTCTGCACCCATAACTCCATAACTTGCATTAAGAATAACCTTCAAAGCTTGACTTACCACTGTATACAGTTGTTTTTGCTCATCTGTTATGTTTTCTTTTTTTGAAAGACTCTTGTAATAATTTACACGTAAATCTCTTAATGAGCCAATAATTAATGATGTTAATCCATTTTTCTTTGTACATCTCCAATGTGCTGTTCCTGGTATTGCATTCTTCCTACATTCTTCATGTGGACACCTCACTGTTTCATATGAAAGATTATTCACTTTGATTATACTTGGATATAGACTTGCAAAATCCATCACTGTTACATCAAAATGAACCCCCTCTACTGGTTCTATGACCAATCCTCCTCGATATTTCTTATCTTTGATTACTGCATCATTTGCCATTCCGGATGATTTTTCTTCAATTTCATTTCGTCTTGGAATGAGAAAATTATTTTTTCTATGTTCATAATACAGGAGACTACGAATCCATTGTGAAACGCCCATTCTCGAAATGTCATCAATTGGCATTCTTGCAATTCTGGTAATTACGACTAGAAGATTCATGAGTAAATCTTGATTAAAGCTAGTTAGCTTGAATGTTAGATATGCATCATTTTGGCAATATTTCGCAATCTGATAATATGTCATATTATCAATTTCTACACCATAATCCATTTTCTGTTCTCCCAGAACTCCTTTTGAAACGCTATTGAGAGAAAAGTCGCTATATTTTTGTGAAAATACGTAAATTTGAAATGCTTTGTTTGAAAACGTTCTATACAAATCAAGATGTACACCCTTTGTTAGAGTTGCAGAATCTCTCATCATGTATAGCGGATTTATTTCATCAGAAATGCCTAGTCTTTTTGCACGATTATACAAGTAAGGAAGATCAAATCCATCTCCGTTGTATGTAATCAACACAGGATATTTTTTTACCAATTCGAAGGCATCTTCAATTAATTTTTTCTCCTGATCTTTTTCATAAAATATAACTTCAATATTTTTGTCTAAATCATTTACTCCTTCTTCAATTCCATCTCTTTTTAAAACAAAAACTCGTCTCATCCCATCACTTGCTTCAAATCCTATGGCTGTAACTTTTTTATCTGCGATTTTCACATCTGGAAGTCTACCCTCTGTTTCTACCTCTATATCTAAACTCATTCTTTTAATTTTTGGTACAGGCTGATCTAGAAGTTCTGCCCAATTTGAAACTTCTTCTTGAAATTGTTTTGTATCTGTCATTCCTGTATTTCCTAATTTATCAAAAAGCATACTCTTCATTGACAAATTAGTCTCATCAGACATTTCAAAGTCATGTGGAATTATCGTATCATTTTCAATCCTATAGTATTTTCCAATAATTAATGAATTATCATAAAGATATGTTTCATAATATTTGATATCTGATTCCCATGCTTCCACCACATTTCTAATACTCTGTGTTGTCTGTGTACCTCCTATTGCCAGTGGGTCTGTAACGATGATTTTTGAGACTGGAATTTCTTTGTCTTTCAGTGTATCGATTTTTTTTACAGTTTTGATTTCAACTACGTCATCTCTTTCTGACAAAAAATCTAAATCTTCTGGTGCCATTTTTGAAAAGCAATATGGCTGGTGACCTGTTTTATCTTCCCACAGATAGATTTTCTCTGCTTCTGGATTGTAGAATTTGAGGCTAACTTTCTTTGTTTTTCCATTATATGATGCAGAAATTAATAGTGAATTTGGGATATTTGCTACTTTGTCTTGCTTGAAATCTTCTACAGCTTCCATATCTATTTCTTTGAGGATATCATTTCTCTTGCCCATTTCTCAATTTTTTCTTTATTCAAAATTTCAATTTCAACTCCTGCTTCTTTAATTAAATCATAATCTGTTTCTGGATATTCATCAAGACATACAAATTTTCGTATTCCTATTGTTATCGCCATTTTTGTACATTCTAAACAAGGAACATACGTGGAATACAATATGGCTCCTTTTGTTCCTGCCTCTATGCCTAAAATTGCACAATGCATGATTGCATTAGCTTCTGCATGATTACAGACGCATCTTCCAAGACCTTCTCCTGATTTCACTTTTCCATCCATTCTGTCTTTGCATCTTTTACAGCCACCTTCAAAACAATTCGTTATTCCTGGCGGTGTTCCATTATACCCTGTTGCAAGCTGTCGGTGGTCTCTAACTATCACGGCACCTACACTTCTTGTTATGCAGTTTGATCTTAATGCTGCAAGTTTTGCCTGAAGCATAAAGTATTCGTCCCACCCAGGTCTTTCAAAACTATCCGACATGGGAATTATTTAATCTGCCAACATATAACCTCTAAGTGACTTTTAATCAATTGTAAACCATAAATGATATGATTCTCTGTTCTCACTTTATGGGATCGGAATATTATGAGCACAAATTGATTAAGCAAAACTCTATTGAGTTACGGGACTATCAGACTAATCTTGCTAATGGTGCAAAAAATGAAAACTCGTTAATTGTTTTACCTACGGGTCTTGGAAAAACTACCATTGCATTACAGATTATGGCTCACGTGTTGTCTCAGAATAAAGGGGGTGTTTTACTATTAGCCCCAACACGTGTTCTTGTCAACCAACATTTTGATTTCCTTAAAGAAAATCTACTATTGGATGATATTGGAATTATAACTGGTGAAGATTTGATAAACAAACGAAAAAAATCCTGGATGAATAGTGTGATCTGTGCAACGCCTGAAATTACTCGTAATGATTTAGAACGAAATATGATTGACACTGATCAGTTCAGTTTAGTGATATTTGATGAGGCTCATAGGGCTGTTGGTGATTATGCATACACTGGCATCGCAAATCATTTCAAAGAAAAATCACTCATACTTGGAATGACTGCAACACTTCCAAGTGAGAAAGCAAAGGCCACTGAAATTATCGTATCTCTTGGAATCCAGAATATTTTACAAAGAACTGATGAAAGCCCTGACGTTCAACCGTATATTCAAAAAACAAACACTGAATGGATTATGGTTGATTTGCCACCTGAGATGAAAGCAATCCAAAAATGTCTTCAACTTGCATTAGATGAACGTTATACAACATTAAGAAAAAACGGAATTCAAATTGGACAAAACAAATCTCTCTCTACATTACTTAGAATTCGTCAGTACGTATTAACGCAAAATCGTATTTCGGCAAAACCATTATTCACTGCAATTAGAATCACATATGCACTAAATATTTTTGAGGCTCATGGTATCACATCTTTTCTAAAATTTTGTGATAGAACAAAAGCAAAAAAAGGTGTTGGAATTAAAGATCTTTTTGAAAAAGATCCAAATTTTATGCGTGCTATTGAATTAGCTAATTTTGCAAAATCTCAAGGAATTGAACATTCAAAACTTCCAAAATTAAAAGAGGTTATTGCTTCTGTTAAAGATAAAGTTCTAATTTTTACAAGTTATCGAGATTCTGTAAACGTGATAAATGAAACACTACAGAAAATGGGGATTAATTCTGAAATTTTGATTGGTAAAGCAGGCGATACTGGCTTAAAACAAGAAAAACAGATTGAAACCGTTCAAAGATTTAGAGATGGGTTAACTCAGGTTCTTGTTGCAACTCGTGTTGGTGAAGAAGGATTGGATATTTCTGAAGTAAATTTGGTAATTTTTTATGATAATGTTCCAAGTTCAATTCGTTTTGTACAAAGGAAGGGTAGGACAGGAAGAAAGACCGAAGGACGATTAGTTGTTCTAATTGCAAAAGACACAATTGATCAAGTATACTATCACATCGGTCAAAGGAAAATTAAATCTGCAAAACAGATGGGTGATAAACTGGCAAAAAAACTTGAAACTAATGAATTATCTTCTACTGAATCTCTAGATGGCTTTCTCTAAGGATTATCTTTCTTATCTTCATCGGAGTTTTTTTTATCTCCCCCTGGTCCTAACATCTCTTCAGGTTTTACATCGTTATCCCACGTACCTCTAATTCCTTTGAGTAGTGCAATTGCACCTGCAGCTAAAATACCAATAACACCAACAAACATCAAATTCCTGTCTTGTAATCGTTCTTCACAATCAATTTTGACTGGAACATTTTCATCTGTATAATCATAACATTCTGAAAACTCGTTAGTTTGAATTGTAATGTCTTGATACTGAGTTCCAAAAACTGCCATTACGATAAATCCTACCGATAACACTGCTACACCGATCATCACAAAACGTATGTCACTCATTGCTAAATCTAGACATAAACAATATTTTAAGGAATTTGTAAAATTCGCTATACTTTTCTAGAAAAAGCGTATATTGCACTTGACGAGTATTACTACAAATGACAAAGTGGGCAGATTTTGTAGTTAGCGCAATCAAAAAAGGATCTGGTCTTTCAAACATTTCCCATGTGCAAATCCATGAAGATCTGGAACATGGTTTTGGCCGTCCTGAATTAATTGATAAATATCAATTATCATCAAAAATACAAAATGGCATATCATTTGTTACAGTCCATAAAAAAAATGAAAATGAATGGACTATAGGAAAAACTATTCGAACATATGTCAAAAATGGTGAAGCGTACATTCGTACTGATGATAACAAAGTTGACGGTGATAATCTTGGTCACATGCCATTAGTTGATGAACTAGAGATAGTCTTTGCAGAGGTAAAAAAAGAAGAACCTACTCCTACTCCAAAATCAATACCTGAACCAATACCAGAACCTGAACCAATACCAGAACCTGAACCAATACCAGAACCAGTTAAAGAAGAACCAATATTAAAAATAAATGAAAATGATGGCGATTATGAATATGAAGATTCAAGACGAGAAACTTTAGCAAAAGAGGCACAGAAGGCTAATTCAAAAAAATCTATGCCTGAAAATTGGACTGACAAACCAAAAGAAGTTTCACATTGGAACGACGATGGTACATTTAACAGTTCTTTCAAAAAAGAACAAAAGAAAGAATTTCTTGAATATGAGAAAGAGTATCTTGAACAATTTGAAAAAGGTAAATCTAAAAATAAAAAATTAAAAGAAAAATTAAAAGAAACTGAACAAGAACAACACGAGGCTAGAATCTCTAGACGTTTAGAACTTGAAAAAGCATCTGGAAAAGATTATAAAAAATTATTATCTGAATTAGAACCTAAAATACCTGACATTGAACCTGAACCAAAGGTCACTTCCAAGACTCCTGAAAAGAAGAGTGAATCTAAATCAAAACCCTCTGTAGAAAGTCGTATTTCTGGTATGCTCAAACGTGTAACTTCTACTAAAGAAACTTCTACAAAAACTGCAGATGACACAAGAAATTTCATTAGGAAAAAACGCACAACTGTAGAATCCAAAACACCTCCTCAATCAGAAGTAAAATCTGAGCCAAAAGTGGAGTCAAAACCTAAAGTAAAATCACAACTTACATCTGATAATGTTGCTGAGAATGCAAAACGTGAAGAACTAGCAAAAGAGGCATTAGCAACACGTTCTAACAAAACTTTACCAAAAGGATTCAATGAAGAATCCGCTTCTGGAGGTCCACATGCCCATGATGAAAAACCAGAGAAGACAGAAGTGAAAACTAAAGATGATTCAAAAGATGAACAAATTAAAAAAGAATTAGCTATGGTAAAAGCCGAAAAAGATGAGGCTATAAGACAAGAACGGAAACAACATGAAAAAGAAATTGAAGAATTAAAGATCCAAATTATGGCTGAAGCCAAAAAACAAGCTGAAAAAGAGGCTCAATTAATGCGTGATAATTTACAAAAAGAAATTGATGCTGCAAATGCTGCACAGGACCAACTACGTAAAGAGGTTGAAGAAATTAAACTTGTAAAAGAAAAATTAGAAAAAACACAACAAAAACCAAATACCCAACCTGAACAACTACAAAAAGAACTTGCCGCAGCTAAAGCAGAAAAAGAACAGCTAGAACGTGAAGAGGCTGAAGAGAAAGTAGCATCTGAGGCACAAGCAGCAGCGGAATCAAAACGTGAAGAACTAGCAAAAGAGGCATTAGCAACACGTTCTAACAAAACTTTACCAAAAGGATTCAATGAAGAATCCGCTTCTGGAGGTCCACATGCCCATGATGAAAAACCTGAGGAGTCTAAAATTAATTCTGAAAATGATGCAGAACAACTTCAAAAAGAACTTGCAGCGGCTAAAGCAGAAAAAGAACAGCTAGAACGTGAAGAGGCTGAAGAAAGAGCTGCAGAAGCCAAAGCAGCTGCAGAAGCAGAACAACTTCAAAAAGAACTTGCAGCAGCTAAAGCAGAAAAAGAACAGCTAGAACGTGAAGAGGAATCACAAAATGAAGATGTTGATCTTGCAACTGAACTTAAAAATGAATTAGAAAATTTGCGTAAAGAACTTGAATCTGTAGATGACGATTCTGATTCTTTAGATTCTGTTAATCCTGAAGATGCTAAAGATGCGTATGCTGCAGAAATGAAAAAGAAAGGTGCAACGTTACCAAAAGGGTTCATTAAAGATGCAAAAGCAAACACTGGGCATTAGCCATTATCTCAAAAACCTATCAATAATTATATACTCTTTTTAAAATTCTAGAACTATGGGTAAATGGGCAGATTTTGTTGTTAGTGGTATAACTAAGGGTCCTGGTCTTGCAAACATAACTCATGTTCAGATTCATGAAGATTATGGAACTGAATTTGGAAAACCACAAATTGTCGACAAAAAAACCATTGCATCACAAATTAAAAAAGGAAAAAAATATCTTACAATATACAAAAAAAATGAAACAGATTGGGAGCCTGGTGAAATTATTCACACATATGTCCTAAATGGTGAAACCCATATTCGAACTGATAACAACAAGGTGGAAGGCGATAGCTTGGGAACCTTGCCTGAAATTGAATCTTAATCTTTAGATAAGCCATTTTTTTCAAGTAACATAATGGGAATATCTGAAATAAATTATGATATCCAATTTGAGCCTATTTTCTCTAATTTCACATTCAAAGGGATAGAAATTTTATCATTTAACACAACTTCTTCAAATAAATTTGCACTACATTGTGCTGAAATTAAAATACAAAAATGCTACATACTTTCTAAAACTAAGACAATTGAAGTAAAATTCAAACTTGATGCAAAAAATGAATCTCTTTCTATTACATCAGAAAAAAAGGTCTCAGGAAAAATTAAACTTTGTATCGAATATACTGGAATCTTAAATGATCGTCTTTTAGGATTTTATCGAAGTAAATACACTGATCCTGCTGGTAAAACCAAATACATGGCTACCACTCAATTTGAGGCTGCAGATGCAAGACGTGCATTTCCATGTTGGGATGAACCCGCAACAAAGGCAACTTTTGATGTATCTCTTCTAGTGGAGAAAAATTACATGGCAATATCAAATATGCCTGTTAGAAAAAAACAAAACTTTGGTTCAAAAATAATCTATGAATTTGAACGCACTCCAATCATGTCAACATACCTTCTCTATCTTGGAGTTGGTGAATTTGAATATTTGGAAACAAAATTGAGGAATATACAAATTCGTGTTTTAACAACAAAGGGAAACAAAAACAAAGCAAAATTATCCTTAGAATTAACAAAAAAATTCCTTGGTGAATATGAGAAATATTTTGGTATAAAATATCCTCTACCAAAACTTGACATGCTTGCAATTCCTGATTTTGCTGCAGGCGCAATGGAGAATTGGGGTGCAATAACTTTCCGTGAAACCATATTATTGTATGATCCAAAAACATCTTCCACTAGAACCAAACAATTCATAGCTGAGGTAATTTCTCACGAAATAGCTCATCAATGGTTTGGTAATTTGGTCACAATGAAATGGTGGAATGATTTGTGGCTAAATGAGAGTTTTGCTACATTCATGGCAACAAAAATTGTGGACAAATTTTATCCTGAATGGGATTTGTGGGACCAATTCCTAGAAGACGCAATGAATACTGCAATGTCACTAGATGCCTTGAAAACATCCCATCCTATTGATGTTAAGGTAAATCATCCTTCAGAAATTAGGGAAATCTTTGATTCCATCTCTTATGATAAGGGAGGTTGTGTCTTACGAATGTTAGAACATTTTGTTACTGACAAAAATTTCCAAAAGGGTTTACAAAAATATCTCAAAAAACATGCATACTCTAATGCTGAAGGTCATGATTTATGGAAATCAATAGGTGAAGTTGCAAAAAAACCAATTGATAAAATGATGGATAGCTGGATCAATCAAGTTGGTTTTCCTATCGTGTCTGTAAACCGAAAAGGGTCTCAAATTTCCTTAAAACAAACTCGTTATCTGTTGGAAGAAACAAAATCAAGTAAAAAGGGAATTTGGAAAATCCCTCTAATTGTTGATGAAGGAAATATCACTACATCTCACATCATGGATAAAAAATCGCAATCGCTAAAACTAAAAAATAAAGAAAGAAATTTTATTATTAATTCAGGTCGAACCGGATTTTATAGAATGGATTATGATTCTGAAACATTGGATAATCTTTCTCTTCTAATTGATGAAAAAGTGCTAAATTATGTAGATAGATGGAGTATCCAAAATGATTATTATTCACAATGCGTGACTGGAAAGAAAAAATTACAGGATTATCTTGACTTCACAAATGCATATTTTGATGAAGATAATTATATTTCATCTCTAAACTTGGCTCAACATCTATACTCGTTATACTCTTTGACCCATAAAGAAAAATTCTCAGATGAAATTAAACAATATGCATTTAATTTCCTTAGAACCATTTATGACCGATTAGGCTGGGATGCAAAAAAGAATGAACCTCATACTAATGCTCTTTTGAGAAGCTTTGCAATTTCTGGATTAGGTAAACTTGGAGATGAAGAAATATTGAAAGAATCAAAGAAACGATTTGATAAATTTTTGAAGAATCAAAATAGTTTATCTGCAGATTTACAAGAAACAGTTTTTGTTCTGGTTGCATGGAATGGCAATGAATCAACTTACAAAAAATTCATGTCATTATACAAAAAAGCAAAATCTCAAGAACAAAAACTCCGATTCTTAGCTGCAATGTGTAGTTTCAAACAGAAGAATCTCTTACTAAAAACCTTGGAGTTTACATTAGGTCCTGATGTTCGTTCTCAAAATATTCAAATGCCAATAATGAGAATTGCTGCAAATCTATATGGTAAAGAATTCTTATGGGGATGGCTAAAAAAGAACTGGAAAAAAATTATCAAAAAGGCTGGAATTGGTAATCCATTATTGAATAGAGTCGTTGCAAGTATTGGTCAAGTTGTTGACGCAAAACAAGAAAAAGAAATACGCAAATTCTTTAAAGCAAATCCTTTACGAGGCACTGAAATGACTCTGGAACAAACCATGGAACGCGTCCGTGTTTCATCAAAATTCCTAAATTCAATTAAAAAAGAGTTTTCATAATTGATTGTACTAAAAAATTTTATAATTATTTTAATTGCAACTATTTCAGTAAGTGCTGTGATAATTTTGAACCCTTTTTCTGAAAATACCGATTTTAGTAATTTTACATTTGATGCTGTATACCAAAAAGATAGTAATTCGATATCAATTACCTTTATTGACACAAATGAAAAATCATCATTTGCTGTATTAGAAATTCTAGGAATGGAGGATACTTTTCATGAAGAATTTGAGATTTATGATTCAAAATTTACTAAATTAGTACCGCTTGATAAAGTTCCAAAATATGGGTGGAAAGCCACTCCTATCACATTGGAAATAACTTATGATGAGTATGTTGTATACATGAAAACTGAAATTCATGACAAAGATCAAATTTCTCCTGTTGTGATTTTTAGCAAGAGTGATTAGTTTTTACCACCAGTTATCCAAATTAGCATTAGTTTTATACTCAATTGTGGTCAAAACATTATGCAAAATTTAGGGCTTGGATTGATGATTCTTTCTATGTCTCTAGCATTTACCGCAATTGGTACTGAAAGTGCATTTGCAGAAGTAATAAAAATTGAAAATGCACGAGGCTCATCAGAACAAGGATGTGAGGTAACAAATCTCTGTTTTGTACCTTCGTATGCCACCGCACGTGTTGGTGATACTATAATTTTCCTTAACGGTGATGATGCTGCCCATACTGCAACTAGTGGAACTCCTATGACTGGTCCTGATGGAGTTTGGGATAGTGGATTGCAACAACCCGGAGTAGATTATGAATTAATACTTGATACTACTGGAACCTTTGATTATTTCTGCATGGTTCACCCATGGATGGCTGGCCAATTACAAATATTGCCTGAAGGTGCAAAAATTACGGATGATACTTCATCTAACTATGGAACAACAGTTGATCAAATAGAATCTGTAATTTATGGTGATAACACTCCTGAAGTGTCTGATAAGGATCCTGGAGTTATCAGCGAAGTATTTGCAAATATTGTTACAAGTGATGGAGCAAAAGATTCTCCACTAATAGTTGAGGTTGAATTTATGGAATCTGATGGATTTGTAATTAACCATGTAAACTATGATATCAAAATATCACAAAACGAACAAGTAATATTTGCTGAAGAAGATGCACATCGTCATTTATTCAAATATCCTGTTCATACTACTGCCCCATTGGAATATGATCCTAAAGATTATCCTGTAGATATTGATGTAACCTTTCAAGGAATTGGACACTTTATTGGTTCTTTGAACGAAGATGCAATACTTGGAATTCATGGCCCTGTAGGTCAAACATCTACTTTCCAAGTAGTTCCTGAATTCGGTGTGGTTGCCTCATTAGTACTTGTAATATCTATCGTAGCAGTAATTGGATTTTCTGCAAAAACAAGATTAATTCAAAGATTTTAAAATTCTTTTTTTAGATTTTTCAGAGATTTGGAATAAAAATTAGATAAAAATTCTACAAACTCTTCAAATTCATTTTTTGTTGATTTTGATGCAAAGTATGATTCCCATGTAATTTTTACTGATCTTGCTTTACTCTTTTCAATAGATATTGTAGCATGATATGCGTCTAATGGCAATCCTGACACTGCAATATATGAAAAATATTCTCTTCGTCTCCATCCTACTATGTGCTCTTCCACATCAGTTCCATCTGCAAATGAGATTAAGCGTTTAGCCCCTAATCCACTCTTTTTTTCTCCTAAAAATTTTGTTGATTTCTGACCTTCCAACCAGTCTAATTTTGTAATTTTACTAATTTTTGACCAAACTTTTTCTAAATCTGAATCAATTACTACTGATTTCTTCACTGAACCTGAATTCATATTTTAACGCAACACTTCTCAAATTTATATAATTCAACTATTGATCCTTTGATTATGGTTTTTGGTTGGGGTAAAAAGAAAGTTGAATATACTGAACCTGTAGAAAATTTCACCTCATCATATCAAACTATCACATTAGATGAAATCCCAAAAATACTGGATGACATAGTAATTCTAAGAAAAGGAACACTTGCAGCAGAAATAAAATCACATCGAAATAGAATTGATCCTCAAAGAGAAATACTATTGAAAATTGCAAATGAATTATATGAAGATGAACTAGATCCTGATAAGCTTGATCCACATTTTCAAATAATGGTAAATCGTGGAAAAAAAGAGGTCATCGCATCCATAAAAAAAGAATTTGCAAATCCCTTTCCTGAAATCAATTCTCCAGATGATGTAATTCGATTTAAAAAAATGTCTACTGCTGGAATAAACAAAGTAGGGGATATGTTAGGAAAGCATTCTAGAGTAATTCACATCTTTGCAGCAAAATATGCTAAAAAACTCACAAATGATCTTAAAGAATTAACTGAGAATCTAAAACAGGTAGATGAATTAATTAATAATTTTGCGGCTACTGAAAATACAGTTAAAATCATTAATGAATTATTATCATCAAGAGAAAAAATACTAGAAAAATTATCTAAACAAAATTCACGTATAGATGAACTAAAATCTACAATAAATGAAAAGAAAGAAAAAATCTCAAAATTCAAAAATGAAATAGATGAAATTAAAAATTCTTCTGACTACAAGTCTTACGTTGATATGAAATCTCAATTATCTGATTATGATTCTGAGGAAGTAAAAATTCGTCATCATATTGATGATGAATTCACCAAAATTTCTAGACCGCTTGGAAAGTTTGTCCATATATCCTCACATGATAAGGAACTGAAAGATTTGACCGCAAAATTAGCATCTACTCCTTATGATGTTTTGAATGAAAATAATATCTCTGGAATTAAAAATATACTTGATTCCATTGTTACCGGAATTGACTCTGGTTCTGTATCTGTAAAGGATACTTCAAAATCAAAAGACAGTATTGCAGAAATAAAAAATCTTATTCCTTCATTAATTTCTATCAAAGAAAAATTCGAAACTAAAAAACATGAATTAGTTCAAAAACTTGAGAATTTTGATTCTAAATCTCTTCAAACAGTCCAAAATAATCTGAAACATGATGAATCTGATGTTTCTGATGCTTTATCCAAATTGGAAGTATTTGAAGATGAAAATCTTGATCTCACTAATTCTTTACCTACCGTACTACATCAAATAGAAACAAATCTCAAAGATGTTACCTCTACATCTTATACAATATCTACCGATAATCAATGATTTTTAAAACAAAAAAACTAGAACGTAGTCTTGTGTTTCTTAATGAAACTCGTGATGGAATTATCTCATATTGTAAGATAACTCATCCCGACGAAATGATTCTCATTCTTAAAGGTCATTCAAAAAAAGGTAAAATGTTTGTGGAAAGCTTAGTGGTTCCACCATTTCATGAAACTGGTCCAACTTTTGCAGGATTTCCTGCCAATCAACTTCCATTTGATTCTGATTATATTGGAATGGTCCATTCACATCCTGTAGGAACTGCTGAACCTTCTTCGGAAGATTTACATAATTTTTTTGGGTTAGTTTCAGTAATTGTAAAATCTCCCTATGAGGATGAAGATATCTTTGCGTGGGATAGTTCTGGGAATTCAATTTCTATACTTGATGAATAATTAATTGCTAATTACTCAATAAGCCTTATATTTGAAATTAGGATAATTTTCTTATCATGATTAACTACAAATCATATTTAATTTTCCTATTTGCATCTCTTGCTGTAAGTATTGGTTTACAAATGATTCTTCCATTTCCATATGGCTTGGGTGCTGCATTAGCTCTCTTCATTGCATTCCCATTAATCCTAAGACGAAGAATGATGAGTCGAATGCGAGGTGGATTTGGCGGTGGTGGTTCTAGTTCTGGTAATTCCGGTGGATTTGGCGGTGGATTATTTGGTCAAAACACCGATAAACCTGGAATAAAATATGAATGTCTTGTATGTCACAAGGTCTACAATGCAAGAGAATGTCCACGATGTGGTTCTAGCATGAAACGTGCAATGTTTTAGGATTAAAAATATGTCTCAAACAGATTTAGCATTAGATGTAATTAGGAAGAAGGTTTTCTTCCATAATTCTGTCGATGTCTGGATATCTGCATGTGATGAAAAAAATATTGAATGGAATAGTACTGAAAATTATAAAAAATTTATATCATATTTGTTAAAAAACAATCTCCAACTCAAAGCATTCAATTTATGTGCTCATGAGGCAGGTGCAGTTGAAGAAGAAAAAACAAAATTTACTGAATTATTAGCCGAAGAAAAAAATTCAAATCCAAATGCTGCAACATATACAATAAAGTTAAACGATTTATCAATTGATCTAATACGTAAATTCACTCTTACTGAATAGATTATCTTTTTAATTTTGGATTAACTATTGCATCTAGCGCATTCCCAATAAAAACAAATGCCAATCCTGTAATTGCAATTAAAATTCCCGGCGGAACAATCCACCACCAAAATCCTTGTGCTGCTGCACCATATGTGTTAGCATCATGTAAAATTTGTCCCCACGTTGGAAATGATGGATCACCTAATCCAAGAAAACTTAATCCTGCTTCTGTAGTTATTGCTGCAGGTACTGAAATTGCAATACTTGCAAATGCATATGGCAGCAATTGGGGTAGGATATGTCTGAAAATTATCTTTGAATCTTTTTGTCCCATAATCCTCGCAGCTTCAATATATTGTCTAGTTTTGATTTGAAGTGACATACTTCGTGAAACTTTTGCAATTCCTACCCAGCTAAAAATCATAAGAAAACCTATCATTAGAAAAATACTGTTACTGATAGTAACGGCTAGAATTATCAAAAATGGTAATGCGGGCAATGCATAGATGACATCATTAAATCGCATCATCACCTCATCTGTTTTCTTTCCTTTATAGCCTGAATAAACTCCATAAATTAATCCAACTACAACTGATCCAATTGATACTGAAATTCCAATGAAAAGTGCTAGTGGTGTGCCCCAAAGTAATCCTATTGCTAAATCTCTTCGAAGTTCATCTGTTCCCATTAACCCATATGCTTTTCCGCCCAAAACCATCTTTGATTCTAAAATTTCTACGGGTTTTTCAATTCCGTATATGTCTACGATGAAAATATAATTGCCTTTTTGTATTTGATTTTGATATAATTCCGAGAATATTATTTCAGTTGAACCTATTTTAAAATCAAAGCCAAAATCATTTTTGTATGTATTGAGATTTTTCTTTATCATGCTGTCTGTTGAAAAATATCTCTGATTATGAATTGTCTCGTTATCTGAATGTGGCAATGATGTAGATAACAATTCTAGAGTGATTCCATCTGGACGTATAACTTTGATTTGAACTATGTGTGAATCTGCATATTTTGTTTTCATTTCAAAAATAAAATCACTTGGAAAATCATCATAATCAAAGGATACTCCAAACTGTTGTGATGTAAGGAAAATCCCATTTTCTTGTGACTGAAAAATCTCTGGATTGATAATTTTATGTTCTGGAATCTTATCTGAGGATAAAAAATTCACCCAACTTGGTACTGATGTCTTTGGATATGAAATCCATTTTTCAGGATTATTCCATTCTTGAAATGTTGATGCTGGAATTACTGAAATTGTTATTATCGAAACTAAAATTAATCCTGATAAAATAAAAACTCCTGTTAATCCTAATTTACTCTTCAGAAATTCTTTTTTAATTTCTTGTGTTGATACACTACTCAACTTGATGTCCTCACTCTTGGATCAAAATATCCATACAATAAATCTGCAATAAAAATACTCACCAAAAATAATACTGTCAAGATATATGTCGAACCAATTATTACCGGTAAATCCATGACACTAATAGCTTCAAAATACAATCTTCCCATTCCTGGCCAATCAAACACTGCTTCTGTAATTATTGCCCCACCTAATGAGCCTGACAAACTTAATGCAAGTATGGTGACAATTGGTGGTGCTGCGTTTCTTAGTGCATGACTATAAACTATTTTCTTTTTACTAATTCCAATAGTTTTTTTTGCAGTTATGAAATCTTCTTGCATTATTCCCACCATAAAATTTCTAACTAGATATGCCCATGCTCCAAATCCAATCAAAACAATTGTTATTACCGGAAGTGCCATGTGGTACAATAAAGCCAAAATATATCCTGGCTCATCTGGCTCTATACTTGGTGTTGCTCTTGCAGGAAAAATCTGATATACAAACGCAAATACAAATATCATTAACATACCAATCCACCACACCGGGAAACTACTGCTAATTACTGCAAATGTTGATGTGATTCTGTCTGTTTTTGAACCAATTTTATTACTTGACGCTGCACCTAACAGAATTCCAATAATTGATATGATTATTGTGGCTGTGGTAAACAACAAAATTGTTTTTGGCATTTTTTCAAAAATAATTTCACCTACATTTGATGAACCTGAATCACTTGTCAAAAATGTAGCATTACCGAAATCTAAAATTAAAATTTTGTACATTGTATATCCAAGTCTCTGTGGTGAATACCATGGTGTATCAAGCCCTAACGTTTTCACTCTTTCATCAATTTTCTGTTGAACAAATTTTTCAAACTCCTCTGGATCGTTAAATCCCTGTGCTATGGTGGTATTTTCTGTAATCTCGGCTCTTACTTGATAAATTATTCCCTGTTTTAGAATTGTGTCCATATTTGAACCAACAAGGGAAATTGTTAGTAGTAATGTAATCATTAGAACTCCAAACATTGTTAGACCTCTTGTGACCAAGTATCGCTTCAGTCCCATAGTCAAAATATCATTATTTACTTTATAATAGATCTGGGATTTTTAGTACATTTGCCAAATAACTTAAAAACCCAATTCATTCGTTTAACACATGCAGGAATTTGCAAATTCCCCATCATTAAGAAATGGAATATTTGATTTACTTTCTTCTGTAAAACTTGCTACTGATGCAAATGTAAAATTATTAGATTATACAATACAATTATTCAAAAATAATGGATTATTCAGCGATTATTATGGATATCACAATGTTGATCATGAACTTGAAGTAACTTATGTTACTCTACTTTCTGGAATACATGCACTTGAAGATAATTACATATCTCGAAATGATTTGAATTATCTTTACGCATCTGCACTTTTACATGATTTTGATCCTGCCAAATCAATCGATAAGCCTCATGAAAAAAATGTCATCCAATTTATCTCAAAAGATCAAACTATTCAAAAACTTCTTGCCGATGCTAAGTTAGATCAAAATTTGATTTGTGCCATAATCTCTAGAACTGTTTATCCATGGGCTGGAGATGTGATAACCAGAACTGAGAAATTTATCCAAAATTATTTTTTAAATTCTGAGATTAAAGACAATAAAGAAAGACAAAAACATTTTAGAGATTTAGGTCATTTTCTTTCAATTTCTGACCGCATAGGTGGCTATGCTTTAGGTGATTTTCAAAAAGCAATGGAAATGGCAAAAATGAATGCTCATTCATCTAGCTGGCATCCTGCATTTATTGTTAGACGTTCAGTTGTTTTCTTTGAAGATATGCTAAATAATGAACCTGATATGTGTCAACGGGTTCTAAACGGACTTCCAAAACACATGAGAAAAAATTTTTTAGATAATATAGTTGGGTTTATGAAACTCCGTCAAGAAGAAATTCAAATTTATAATCAATTCGTATATGATGGATTGCCATTAGTTCCTTGTATCCAGAAAAGTGCACTTTCAGATGATTCACTTGATGAACTTTTATCAATTTATCGAGAATTGCCAAAACCATTACAATTTACAAGAGATGATTTTATTGAATCTGTCCGCGATCCTGATACTATTCTTAACATGCTTCGTATTGGAACTTCTACTGGTCAAATTATTGGATTCGCAAAAGGTGGTCCCTTAGAAAAATATAATTTTGATGTAGAATTTGAAGATCGAAATCGTGGTAAAAACAATACCGTCTTTCTTGAACCTGTTGCGATTAAAAATGGATATTGGGGATTTCATGGAGGTAGGGAGCTTAGACAATTATTCATGATGCAGGTTCAGTCAAAAGGTTACAAATTCATGACTAGTTTTGCAATGCGTGATGTAATTGATGAAAGAAAAGAAAATGACAAGAATGTTGTTTTTGTTCAGAAATTTGATCCTGAACGATGGGATTATTTCAGAGTAACACTATAGATGTCTAGTGACTGAAATAGAAACTCTCATAAAAAATGGTGTTGAAAACCTTGAAAATAGTAATTTTGAAGATGCATTGAGCTATTTTGAACAAGCATTACTCTTAAAACCTGATGATCCTGATTTATGGAATCAAAAGGGTATTGCCTTACGAAGTCTTGGAAGATACGATGAGGCATCTGAGTGTTATAACAAATCCTTACAATTAGATCCTAGAGATCGTGCTTCTTCTTAAATTTGGTTTTGTTTTTTTTTACCGTAAATTATCATTGCACAACCAATTCCAATAACTACCAGAGATAGTTTTTCTGCAGTTATATCTGATGAAGTGAAATATCTTATAACAAATTCTGGTCCCCAAATTATCAAATTTTGTAATGGAATTATTGCACCACTAATGAAAAATAAAATACCAAATGCTCCAAACACATTTTTGGGAAAAAAAGAAGATTTTTCAGTCATTTTACACTAGTATCCGCCTTTAGCAAACTCATATTCTTTTTTGTTAAAGTCGAACTTTGTTACTAGTATTTCACCCATTGCATCTACAGCTGCTTGCACTACATCTGGTTGAGTTGAAAAGAAACCTCTGAATTTTCCAACTCCGTATTCTTCTGCTATCAACCCAATTGGACCATCTGGTCCTTTTGTTACTACTGCCCAAACTGTTGCAAGTGGTGTTCCTATACAGCTAAGTACTTGGCAACTATCCGGTACTTCTTGAGCTAGATGCGGATTGTTAAAATTCCCAATAACCCATGTTCTTGGAAGTTTTTTCATCAATTTGAGATATCTATCTTTGACAAATTCATATCGCTTATCTGTCTCAAACGATGCAAGTAGTGGGGCTGTATGTTTAGATGCATAGTTCTCAATCATTATGCTTAGTGCAAAAAGATCTGAACGGTCTGCTTTGAAGTTTAGATATCCGCCATCTTGAAAGTCCTGAAAGTTCCAGTTTACAAAGATCTCGTCTCCTTGTTCTTTAATTTCCTTCTTTTCCGGGAATCTTTCAAATACGGTGTCAATCAAACTATCGTTTGTTAAACCCATAGTCATGCTAAACATTTAGAATATTTAAGCTAGTGGAAATTGATCAAAATAGTGGTAATTACTTCTTTTTTATAATTCGAGGAATTTGCTCTAATGCATGAGCGTCCGTGATAAGTTTTCCATCGAATTTGAAGTTTGTTTTTTCTGAAAATGCTAAACCTCCGATGAATATTGGTAGTTTTTTGTATGTTTCATGAATTTTCTTAACCATTCTTTGACCCGATCTAATATTATCTTCCAATGTTATGGATACGATTAACGCATCTGGTTTTGCAGTTTTAATGAATTCAATTAATGATTCTGCAGGGGTTGATGGTGAAAGGTTGAATGTTGTAAAGCCTTTTGAAACTAAAAATGAATCCAATACATTACACCCTAAATTATGATCTTCGCCAACAGGTGTGGTTAATACAATTTTTCCTTTATCTTTTTTAGATTTTCTATTCTCGTCGGCAATGACTTTCACTAAACTGTGTGCAATATTGCTTGCAACATGTTCTGTTGCAATTGATAGTTTACCTTCTGACCATAAGTATCCAATTTCTGACATTACTGGAGTCATAACTCTTTCATAGAATTGGTCTAATGTATTACCGGATACAAATGCTGAGTAAATATCCATTGTATCTTTTAGACTTCCTTCTGTAAGTGATGAAAACAATTTGGTTCTCAATTGCTCAATCAACTTTTCACGTTTTTCTCTATCTTTCGGTGTATTTTGTAACAAGAATGAGTTAATCTTTGCATCTTCCCTGAATTCTACTGGAATGTCGTCTCTTGTGACTGAGGATGATTCTCCTAGATATTTGATTGTCTCTTGTCTTGATGTTTTTTTCTCCTTATCCCATGTACTTTTAACTAAATACAAATAATCTACTCCTTTTACCTTCTTTTTTCGAAGATATACCATACCCTATTTTACGAATAGTGCCTAATAAGTATATCTAGTGCTAACATTTATTGATAATTTCTTAACTCTGGTTATTTATTGTCTTGAAATTTAATTTTGTATGCTTAATTCTTGTATGAGATCATTAATTTTTGAATAATCTTTGTGGAATTGTTTACCTTTTTCAGTAACTTTGATTTGATCATTACTATCAATAATTTCTTTAGTTTTCATTTCTTCAAGATATTTTGTCAATTTATCATAGGATGTATTGCATTTGAACTGAATACGTGTGGGAGAAATACTGTCATTATCCATCTCTTCTTCAAAAATTGCAGAAATTATATCGAAATATAGCTGAATTCTTGTTCTTCTCTCCTTTGCCATAATTTTTGCTTTCTTTTAGACTCTAATAAATCGACATACGCACTAGTACAACTACAAAAACTGAGAATTTGGTATTTAGTGACTAGGGGGTGGTAAATACTTCAGTACCTTTCTCTTCTGTCTGAAATATTATTGCTTTATGTGATTCTAACAGCTGATTTAGGAATCTATCCCTTAGATTTTGATTTATTTGACTAACTTCGAATGAGCAGAGAAAATTACCGTTAATTTTTTCAAAACCGTCATCTACACATTGTTCAATTTCTGCCATTCTGTCAGTTTTTTCTTCAGTATTGAAGTCAAAATAGTGCGTAGATATCACTCTGATTTTGGCCTCTTCAGGAAGCCCTTCAACCTTATCCAATATCATTTTTGAATAGTCTTCAAATGCCTCAGGTATTTCGACAATATGGAGGAGTTCGTTATTTTCTGTATTAATTCCAAATCCTTTCATTTCACCTAAAATTTTCTGAGGTTTCTGAGTCGTGTAAAAACAATGTTGTCCATTGTCTAGTCCTTTTTTGATAAAATTATACTCTGTTTCTTTAGTTTCATTATTTCCATCATGAAATAGAACTATGTGAGTATGGTCTAATTCTTCTAAAAATTCATTTGCATTAATTGCCTTTGACATGACGACTTATACCTCTCACATCTAATAAACCAACACTCACCATGGTGAGTTTTTTAGTACTTATCACAATTCATCAGCCTTTATAATGAAAATTCGGTCAATTGAATATGTTAACTGACCCTGAAGTCGATTGCGTCTTTTGTGACAAATCCGTATTTGATCACTCTAATTTTGAAACAAGAGAATGTCTCTCAAAACACCTTCAAGTCCAAAAAATTCTACAAAGTGCATTAGAAGAAAATCCACATCTTAAATTTCCTTAATTCTAATACATATTTTCTTTATTTTTGATAAAACAACTAATTTTTAATTTATGTGTAGTCTGTGTTATAGACTGGTCTTGCCCCGCTTGGAACTTCTGCTCCGGCAGATTCTTTGACCGATTCACCCCTTGCCTGGTAAACTCTAACTTTGTGAAATACGTTATGAGATGAAAATATTGCCAATCCTGCAAATGCAGCTCCTATGAAATTCCTTAATGTGACGTCGATACTTGGTTCTGCGCCTATTACTGACATTTGGAATACAACGTAAAAGTTATCAAATAACCAAAACGCCAAAGTTACCCATGATAATAGGCCTCCAATGAGATATCCTAATCGTGCTTTTTGCCTTACAAATAAAATTGCAAAAATAATTGCAACATACCATATAGCTGAACCAAATAGCCATGAAATTTCCCAAACATCTGTTCTATCATCCATCCAATAGTATGTGGAGCCAATGATTGCCATGGCGCAAAGTGAAATCAAAAGTAATTTCTGATTAACTTTGTATGATGTTTTTTCTTCAGGTGTTTTTCCGATTGGCTTGAATGCAACTGCCTCATCTCTGGCCTCTTTGATAGCTTCAGTCATATGTTTAAGATTTATTGGAACTAATTCATCGATGCTGTTGTCTTTGACGTAAGAATCGTGAACCAAACTGTCTACTAATGGTCTTGCTAATGATGCTTTTACCGGAGTCACTAAATCAATCCAGTATGATGAAAGTCTTGGAGTCAAAAATGGAATTTGTATGATGTTGAGATTTCTGTTAATTATTGAAGAGTACAATCTCATCATCTGTTCGTATGTCATTTTATCAGGTCCTCCAATCTCCAGTGTCTTTCCTGCAGTGACAGGATTTTTCATAACTCCAACTAAATAGTCTACAACATTATCCACCGCAATTGGCTGTGTTGTCGATTTAACCCATTTTGGACATACCATTAGTGGTAATCTTTCTACTAGATATCTGAGCATTGCATAGGAGCCACCTTCTGCTCCTACTATTACGGATGCTCTTAATTCTGTCACAGGAATATTTCCTGATGCTAAAATCTTACCAACTTCGTGTCTACTTCTCATATGCTTTGATAATTCTAAACTCTCGTTAACTAGACCTCCTAGATAGATTATCCTCTTTACTCCTGCATCTTCTGCAGCTTTAAGAAAATTCTGAGCCTGTAATTTTTCTCTATCTGCAAATTTCTCCCATTCTTTTTTTGAACCCTCCATTGAATGTAGGAGATAAAATGCGGTTTCAATTCCCTTTAGTGCTTTATTTAATGAATTCATTTCAAATGCATCGGCTGCAACAAATCTGATATTTTCTGCGTCTGGATATTTTGATCTAGACATTGCAGTAACTTTGTAACCTGTTTTGGCTAGTCTCTCGAGTAATTTTTTTCCGATGAAACCCGTTGCACCTGTTACTAAGATTGAATAATCTTTTGTGTCTGCATTTTCTTTTAATGCTTCCATTTTCTGTAAATTTCTAGAACTAGCCTGTTGACTCATTTTATCACTCTTTGTCTAATTTACGAAGTTCTTTGAGATCCACGATCTCTATGTCTTTACTCAATGTAACTAAAGATGATATTTTTGGTTTAGCATTTTTGCCCATTTTAAGGACTAGTTTATTTTTATGTAATATCTCAAGTGTAACATTCTCCTTTTTTAGGATTTTACCAATATGCTTAGCCTCGGTAAGTTGTTTTAGAAGGCTCATTTTTCCAGGAATTTTTGTAGGAAGATGTGCGATGTTTATTCTTCTTATATCCCCTTTTGAGGAAAATTCGATGGCTGTGCCATCTTTATCACTGATGGATAAATCTCCGCTACGGAGGTAAAGTAAAAAATTGGCAGGAAGGTCGCTTTTCATTTCGTATCAATCCTGATTAGGTTTTTGTTGTAATAGTCAATCCGCCTGTTAGCACAACTGTTCCAGTTGAAACTTTTTTACCATTTCTGTCTACCATTCCGCTAAGTTCTAACTTATCGAATTTGTATGAAATGGCTGCGTGCTTTGCAGTTAGTTTATCAAAAACTTCTGCCAGGAGACTTGCCCATTCTTGTTCTTCTGTCATAATGGACTTAGAAATGTAATGATATTAAAGCCTAGTGCCCTATGGTGAGTCTAGTGCCTAATAATTGGCACTAGAGAAAACTAGTTTGTTAATTTACCACTAGACATACCCTAGTGCATAACCCATAAATACAATAAATTAAAAAAACTGTTTAATGAGCACTACACAATCACTTCCAAGTAAGATCGCATTGATGAAGGGCGGAATCGGAGCAGGCCTAATGGGCGGCTTTGCATTATTCTCATCATTCTTTGCAATCGATCAAATGTTAGATATCCCACCAGGAACATTCTACAAAACTATCGGTATTACAATGGGCGTAGATGAAGGATTAGCAATTGCAATGGGCTTTATGGCTCACATGGGCGTTGCAGCATTGATTGGGGCTATGTACTTTTTGGCTTCAAACATTTGGAGATTCTTCAGATTGGTAACCGTCCCAAAAGCAATAATTACTGGTGTTTGGACTGGGCTAATTGTTTTCACAATAGCATTCTTGCCAATTCACATGTTCGTAATGACTCCAATGATGGAGGTAGAATTGATAATTACTGACGTATCTCAATTTGACTTGGAACAACAACAAGCATTAGCAACTTTGTTGTATGAAAGCGACAAAATTTACATCAATGCATTGATTCTCCATGTAATATACGGAGGAATCGCAGGATTCATTGGAGGTTGCATAATGCATGACGACTACAAAGGAGTGAAAAGGATTGCAGGATTCTGGTAACGATAACGAGAGAAGTCAAAAACTTGAAGGCATGTATAATGCTTTCATGCAAGACGTCTCAAAGTTATTTCCAAAGACCGATTCAAACCTACTACTCAATGTAATGGCTTTGGAAAGAAAATTCCCCGACATGATGCCACATGTGCATCTAGAGGTAATCTTCCCAAAGGGTACAAACGTCGATTTGCCAAAATACGAGATTACTGAAAAGTATCACGTTCAAGCAGCAACTCACAGATGGGACAAGAATATACTTGTTGTAACTGGAATGATGAATGTAAACACTATTGCAGAGATTGCAGACCATAAAACTGTGGAAAAGATAACCGGCACAGCTAACGCAGCCTTTTATTAAAATCCCTTTTTTCTATTTATTTTATTTTCAATTACCATTATATTTGATCATTTTTGGCAAACTTTATGGCTCAAAAAAATGAATTGGATACTCTAATTAAAAAAATTGGTAAACTGCACAAAAAGATTCGTTTTGTTGCAATTATTCATAAAAATGGAAAAATATTAAAAACCGAAATGCGAGATGAAGTTCCGTCATTACTTAAAACAAAAAATGAAGAAAAATTCTGTCAGGATGTATCTGTACGTAGAAAGATGAGAGAGGAGTTTGATAAATCACTAGGTAAAGTGCGATTTGTAAATGTTGAACGTGAGAACATATCTCAAATAGTTATGTATGCAAAAACAAAATCTCTGTTTGTTACAGTAGAGCCTGAAATTTCCATCACTGATAAAACTAAAATCATCTCCCAAATTAAAAAACTCACTGCTAATTTGAAATGAAAATTTTAATTGATGAAATGGATGATGGCATGGATGATCGTCTAATTCAGCTTGGATATGATGCGTATAGTGTAAAAAAACTTCGAGTTGAGGGTAAGAAGCTACATACTGATTATTCAGTTATTAATTATGCAAAAGAAAATGGAATGATTTTGGTTACTCGAGATACTGAAAGTGGCCAAGCATGTGAAGAAAATGGCTTACCATGTATACTGCTAGATAATAATGAAATTTTTAAAATTGTTACTGAAAAACTGAAAAACTTCTAACTAAATTATTATTCAACCTTCTTGGAATGTACATATGAAAACTTGTGATAGCCGAGGTACATCATACATGAATGGAAATTCATATGAAGATTGTAAAAAAATCGCTGAAGATATTAACATAAAATTAAAACCAACCATAACTGATAATGATTCTATGTCTTGGAAGCAATTATCTGATGAAGTGAATCATGATGAACTTGTATACAAATTAGTTTTGAAGTATTTACGACGTGATGGATTTGATATTGGAAATATTGATAATCCTCAAATCACTTTAAAGTCTAACTAGTATTATTTTGAGATTTCAGTATTCTTCTAGATATCATAAATGGTGTCAAAATCAGTATTGGCACTGTGATCACAATGAATAGGGTTTGTAGTTCTGTAATTGCAATTGTAAATGTAACTGCACTTGTTGCACCGATAAATAATGATAAAAATGATCCAACACATGTGGGACATGCTATGAATAATCCTGTCGTTGCACCTATACTTCCTAGACCTCCTGTTTTTTTTGCAATTGAAATTGCATTAACTGCTAATGCAGTATTCACGGCAACAAGATATGATACTATAATCTGCAATAGTAGATTAATTGGAACTATGTTTATTCCGACATGTTCTGTTAGATATGCAACAAATTTTGGCATATATCCTGGAGGTCCACAACATGGTGTTACATGTACTGAAGGGACATCTGCACCATAATGATATGAAAATATAACTTCTGGTTGATATACCAAAATTCCTGAAGTCATTGAAAAAAACACCCCGTAAATGATGAATGTAACGATGAATGTTTTTTTGGCTTTACTTCCAAGTGTATTATTACAAATCATGGATAATGCTGTTGTATTTCCTGTTGCTGCAACTCTTTTTTGAAATTTGCGAAGCCCTACTCCAATCATTCCAACCGAAATTGCAAATAGTACATAAAATGCTATTCCTAATCTTTGAATTGATTGAACTGCATCTGGTGTAATTTCTTGATATTCAAATCTAACATAGATCAAAAATAAAATTCCAATCGAGATGAATCCTAAAATGATTAATTTTTTATCATTTTGACCACCTTTGGTAGTCTCTGTTTTCATGTGAGATCTTTTACTTAGTTCATTATATTTTTAACATATGTTCTGCAAGAAACTCTAAGAATGGAAATCAATGAAGTTCAAGATCCGGATTACGAAGTAGTCACAATCAGTAATTTAGGTTTTGTAGATCCATACGGAAATGAAGGTTTGGTAATTTTACACTCTGATGATAAACGAGAGTTTCACATGCGTGCATTTTCTGGTGAGGTATCTAGACATATCGCAAGCTTTCTTGACGGTGATCATGATACTGTTCCAACAATCTACAAAATGCTTGAAGACATTTGTGAAGCAAATGAGCTATTATTAGTTAAAGTCAAAATTTATGAAAGCGGTGATGCCTTACGCGCAAATCTCTACTTGACAGGAAAAAAGGATCTTGTTTTACGAAATTACCGTGCATCTGACGCTGTTGCACTAGCCGTATATTATCAAATTCCTATTCTAGTAAGAACTAATATGCTCAAAAGTCCAATAGAAGAGACTACGTAACGATTTCTTTGATTTTATCTTCTTCTATAGCTCGTTTAATTTCCATTGCTATACGTCGACCAATTCCAAATGTTGTGCCATACTGATATTTCGTATATGGGCTAGTTGTTGCGACAATTGGATTGCCTGGAACTCTAAGTGATACGTCGTATACAATCATCTCCAAATCTTTTGTGATTACACTTTGAAGTGAAAATGGTCCAATAATTCCAGGTGCATATTCTTTTTTGACTGCTCTAACAAATTTGTCTCCCATTTTGAAGACTTTCTCTAACAATGATTCTCTAATACTGGCAGGGGTATGTCCAACCTCAATATTTTGTAATGGTATGTCCATTTCCAATTGTTGTTTTGCAGGAAGTGCATTGTAATCATGAATGTTTGTCTGTAATCTTCTTTCTATGCCTATGAAGTCAACTTGATCAGAAATTGGTGTGTGGAAGAAATTAAAGTTCAGGTATGTCCCAATGGCTAATTCTTCGATACTTGATTTTTCTAAATCCTTTCTAGCAATCAACCCTTTCTTGATTTTTTCTTCAGATTTTTCTTTATAATCTGCATACGATGTAACTGTAAAAAACGCTCTCTCTAATTTTCTATCTTTCTCCATAACTTTGACAATAGCTGGCTTATTGATAGACTTTGGATTCTCAAAAATTTTTGGATATTTGACACCTGCTTTTTTTAACAAATAATATTGATTCCGTTTATTTTCTCTTTCTTCGGCTTGGAAGAGTTTTCTATTTCCAAATATTGGAACCTTTAATTTATTTTCTAATATATCATATCCAAGATATGCTGTAAGTGAACGGTGTGGGACAATAATTGTATTATTCTCTCTCATGATTTTTTGATTTGCTGGACTTGCCATGTCCTTGAATTTTTTAACAATTTTTATCTCATCTGCAATTCGATTAAATCTCTGATAAGGCACCTCTCTTCCTTTTTGACAATAAACAACTGTTTCAAAGTCTTCGTCTTTTGCACCGTCCATTATTTCTAATGCTGAATGACTTCCTAAAACTCCGATTTTTGGATCTGTATACTCTGATGCAATTTTTTGCATCTCGGATCTTTTAATCATAATTCACTGAATAATATTGTAAAATTAAATGCTTCCTCTGGAAGAGTTTTCTACTTGTATTTTTTAATTATTTCATGAGCGTTGAAATGGTTTTAGTTGGAATGATTCTCTTTGGTGGGATGGTGGCAGCTGGTGTCAAAGTCTGGTTAAATAAAAGAAAAGAATCTGAACAACTAGATGAACCTCAAGCGTAAATTCTCATATTCAGTTATATTTTGTAAAATCTAATCCAACAAGTACATGAAACTTGTCATTGGAATTACTGGTAGTACTGGTGTCATATACGGTATCCGTCTATTAGAGGTTTTAAAAGAAAAAGGAATTGAAACAAATCTCGTAATGTCTGAATGGGCAAAAAAATGTGTTCCAATGGAGACAAAACATAACATCGCATATGTTGAATCTCTTGCTACTGAAGTAACTGATGAAAATAACATGGCCGCAAATGTCTCAAGTGGAACCCATAAAACTGATGGAATGATTGTAATTCCTTGTACCATGAAAACACTTTCAAGTGTTGCAAATGGTTATGATGAAACTCTAGTCGCACGTGCAGCTGGTGTAACCTTGAAAGAAGCTAGAAAATTAATTCTAGTTGCAAGAGAAACACCACTAACTGCCATTAATCTAGAAAATATGTTAAAACTAGCTAGACTTGGGGTTGTAATTTTACCTCCTGTCACTGAATTTTATACAAATCCTACATCGATTGATGCAATGATTGACCATATTGTTGGTAAATGTCTTGATCAATTTGATATTGATCATGATTTGTTTACCAGATGGGGAAGCAAATAACCCAAAAAAATTTACGCTAGTTATATTCTGAGAACTCATGTTAAAGATATCTTTTGAACGAGAAATTAACGCAGATCTTGACAAAACATTTGATATAATTACAAATTTTGAAAATTTCCAAAAACTATTTCCTGATTTTTACCCGTCAATTTTAATAAAATCTGTTCGAGATGAAAGCTCACTTGTAGCTGAACATCTTAAACTGCATGATACTGAATTTATCATAATGTCTAAACATTTCACATCAAAACCTCATTCACATGAAATGCGTGTTATTGGGGGTGATATCAAAGGAAGTAGTATTAATGAAATTTTTAGTTTTGATAATGGTAAAACATTACTCAAAGTTAATGCAGAATTGGATGTGAAATCATCTAGATTCTCTAAGAAAAATCCATATGAAGAATCTTTGAAAAATTTGTATGGCATGATGATAACTGAAATTGAAAAATCTTAGTCTTTGTTTTCTTTGATATCTTTTAGTTCTTTATCGGCTTCAATTTCCCCTTTCTTGTATTCTCCTTTGGCTTTACCGAATGTTTTTGCTAGTTCTGGAATCTTTTTTGCTCCAAATAGTAATACACCTGCAGCGACAATTACAATTATCCATTCGCTTCCTCCTGGTATGAAATTGAATAAGCTCTCAATCATGATTCATCTAGTGATAAATTCTCATTTAAGTCTAATGGGTCGACTACAAAAGCACTGATTAACCAAAAAAAGTATACAAATCAAAATCACGCCTAAAGTCTTATTTCAGATTATTATCTTCTTTATTCATTGAAAATTCTACTTCTTTCTGTTTTAGCAGTTGTAATGATTGGTATGTTTGTGGCATCAGACGCATTAGCTGCTGATAACAAAATACCAAGTTGGATAAAATTGACTGCGGGATATTGGATCGATGGGCAAGTATCGGATGATGAATTTTTATCTGCATTACAATTTCTTGTTGACAAAGGTATTCTAGTAATTCCTAGTGATGAAAGTAATTTGGAAGTAATCACTACTCCAAAATCTGAACCGGTCAAACAAGATATTCCTGAAGTAGAACACATTGTTGCACAAGTATATGAAAACTCTGCTGGTGGAATTGACATATCTATATCATTTTTTGATGATAGTGGACGAACCCCTTCAGAAGGAAACTTTGTAAAAGTTCCTGGTACAGCATATGTAAAGATCATTTGTAATAGTTGTCCTGAAGTAATCTACAGAGGAAGTATGGATTTTACTGAAGAATCATTTCGATGGGAAACTCTGAGATTTTCTGAACACCTCGTTGTAACATATTCATTAAATCCTTCCGAAATGAAAAAAGGAACTAGTAATACCGGTGAAGTTTGGATTACATTTGATCCTAAAGAAGGTTCTACCTTTGATACTGTTAAAGTTAAGACAGACTTAATTCCAAAATATACCGAAATCGAATTGGCTGTAAATGATTATTCACAAACTGCCGTAACTACTCTTGGTTGGGGAACTTCATATTCAGAAGATAGTATCAATTTTCAAATAATGAAATTAGGTAAAATTGTCATTGATGGTTCTGACTATTTAGCTCTTGATTTTGATATTCGTAATAATGGTCGTGCAACATTCACATATGATCCTCAAAATGTATCCTTAGAAGATTGCCATTCAACTTCAGGTAATTCACTTAGATGTTCTGACATAGTAATTAGTCCTTATATTAAAAGTGCATTATACAAAGAAGAAATTCCTGGTTCCAAATGGCATTATGATGAAATGTTGTTTATTACTCCAATTGGTAAATCTATTGATGGGGTAGTTGAACAATTGAAAGATGGTGGACGATTATCATTTGAACTATATCATGATGGAACCCAACGAGAACATAATGTTGTTGTTTATTGGTATGGAACACGATAATTAAAGAGAATATTTCTGTAGAACACTATCGAAATTCGTGTCTTAACAAATGCTTATGTATGATCTTAAGTCTTGAGGGTCTTTTTTTCTTGTCTCTCAGCTACAATCATGCCTGCAAAATATAATGCAATCATTGGTAATGATACAAACCACATTGTTACTCCACTTCCATCTGGTGTGATTACTGCACCAAAGACTATGATGGCAATTATTGCATATCTTAAATTTCTTCTCCAAAATTTGGCATCTACTAATCCTGATAGACTAATTGCATACATTATGAGTGGCAGTTGAAATGATATTCCAAATGCTAACAAGAACTGTAAAACAAATGTTACAAAGTCCATGATATTCAAAAATGTAACTAACCCTGCAGATTCTCCATATCTATAAAGAAAATCTAAAATGAATGGAATAACTGCGGCGTATGAAAATGTACAACCTGTAATGAATAATCCCACGGCAGGTAGTGTGATGGAACGACCTACGTTAATTTCTCTTTCTTTTAATGCAGGTCTCAAAAATGATATGAATTCTCTGACAATGATTGGTATACTTACAACAATTCCAATCAATGCTGCAATGTATACTTGAGAGAAAAATGCCTGTCCTGGTGCAGTTTGAATTAATTGAACCCCTTCTGGCACCAATTCTCCTTTCATTACATTTGTGAATTGTGCTGCAATGTTGTTTAGCGGTTCTGGATATGGATAATACAATGTAACTCCCATGACCTCAAAAGGTGTTGCATGAAATGTTAGAATGAATACTGTAATTACTAAAATTGAAATTATAGAACGAATTACTCTTTTTCTTAATTCTTCAATGTGTACGTTTATCCCGCTAATCTCTGACATTCAAATTTCCTAATGTCATATCTTCAACAAAAATGTTTCAAATTTTCTAGGTAGGGATTGGGAGAAGTTTCGCTTCTGGATAACCCCATTCTTTCAATTTCTCTTGTGTTGTATCATGTAGCTCAATTGTTATTATCGGATTAATTGTAAATTCTTCTTGTAACTCTTTTGCTAATTTGGCAATATCTTTTGCAGCATAGATCTCTTTTGAATCGACCAAGAAAATTCTTTCACCTTTTTCATATTCATTACCCCCAAACTTTTTCTTAAGAGATTTTGTAATAGGAGGTAAATCCTCTCTTTCAATATTATTGTAATAGTATGTTATACCTTGTTTTGATTCATAATCGTGTGGTGTTCCTGCTTTGTAAAGGAATACTCCAAAAAATATGGCATCTTCTTCGGGTTCTTTAGAACATTTGATATCCCAATTGAGAACCTTGTCCTCATCGTGGTCTACTTTTTCCATTTCTTCTGGAGTTAATTTCCAATAACGAAATTTTGCCATATGACGCAATAATTTTGCCATTATAAAATCAATTGCATAGATCCCAGATCAATTTTTAGAAATTTGAGGTAATATAATACAATTTTAAGAATGACCTGAGAATTTTTATCATAAATTATATTTCATAAAATATGATGTCAGGAATTTTATATTTGAAATCTTATATCCTATATCGTTAGTAAGTTTTGAATTCTTATTCATTATCACTCTTTCAACGATATTATTTTTTTTTAAAATTTTTAAACTGACTGAGATAGTCGAGTCTGATTTTTTTACTTTTTTTATTATCTCTTTTGCATCTATGACTTCATTGGATTTTGATTTTTTGAGGAGATATTTGGATACTTCATTATTTGTTTTATTTCGTAATAAGGTGATTAATGCTCTATCTCTTTTTGGGATATTCTTAAGAAAATATTTTCCACGCATATCTCCTTCTTTTTCTATCTCTCCACTTTCCATTAATTTTATTAGATAATGTGAAACCACTCCATTACTTAGACCTGAACCACGTCCAATTTCATTATATGATATTCCTGGCATTTTCTTAATTAAATTAATAACAATTTCTCTTCTCATGGTTAGACGGCTAATTTTCTATTAATATTCGACAATAGTTCATTTGAAAACTGTACTAGTTTGAATTCTAAATTTCCTATTTAGTATATATTCAAAAAATCCTGAAAATTTTTCATATGAAATCCCTATTGATAGCATTCACATTTTTCTTAGTTTTTACAGTTAGTCTTACTCCTGCCGCAATGAGTGCTCCCGATTATCCCCCATCCCCTTCAGATGCTGAGGACACTAATCCTGGAAAGAATCCTGTAGATGAGATAAAAAAAGCAACCAAAGATTCTAGTTATTATGGAACTGCAAAAAGTGATAATGCTCGAACTCCATATGATAATTTTAATGGAGGTTTTGATGGTGCTGCCGAGGCGGAATCTATTAAGATGTGGTTTTGTGGAAATAATCCATTTGGTAATACTTCTCAAGGTGCAGGTGCATATAGCTATATCTTCGATGGAAGAAATTCATTCAATGCAACCGCGCCAGGTTTAATTGATCAAAATGAATTGCGCCAATCTGTAATTCAAAAATGCATGAAAGCAGAAAAATACATGGATTGGCATACCACTGATACTGTTTATGTTGTAATTTATGCTCCTGGATTTAATGAGGATTCACTAAAAACTGATTATATTGGAAATAAACAATACAACGAAATTTTTTGCACATCTGATGCAAGTCCAACTGTTGGTATGTGGAGTAATGAAGGTGGACGAGAAGGTGCTGGATGGGGATATCAATCTTGGATTGCAGATAATGGTGGAAAAAAATTCCATGCACAACTTTACCAAGACGCTGGAAAATTTGGAGATTATCGAGATGACAAAACAAACTGGGATACTCCTTCTGGTTTCGATTGGCATGCTGGTTCTTTTAGAACTGATGGTGGAAAATTCTCTGAAGGTACACCTGGATATATGAAATGGTGGTCTAATGTAGATAATGCAGGTTTAGCTGCTGTAAAAGGAATTAAAGAAATTGGACATGACACTGGTGTATTTGCTGGCTCTGTATCTTTATCTGGAATAAAACGTTTCATAGCACTTCCTGAAAAATATTCTTTTGGTGTAATTAATGGTGATTATAATAAACAATTTACATCTGGAAGTGAGCGCTCTTTTACTGGAGCAATTGGAAGTAAAATCTGCAGTATTCAAACAGACAGAACCGGTGCATTTACCATTGCATGGGAGTATTCTGAAGACAAGTTTGTTAGTAAAACTGCCTATTATACGATGAAAGAAGGCGAAGTAAAGTTTGGTGATGATATTGTTACTATGGATCAACAAGTTTCTGTTGTTCTATCTGATAGAGATGTATCGAGCCGACCATGGGATGCAACTCCTGTAGAAGTACGTGTTTGGTCTGATTCTGACAAAGGTGGAGTTCAATTAGAACTTAGACATGAACGTGATTGGTGGGTAATGCAGGCTGATGATCAAACTTTCTATGGAACTCTCTTTTTAACTGATGATCAAGAATCTTTGGATCAGGAAACTTCTGGTAAAGGTGGAATTCGTTGTTACAAAGGTGAATGTTATGAAAGAGGAAGTGCAAGACTTCATGCTCAACCAGGTGACCATATCTACGTACAATACAAGGATTATACTTTACCAAAACCATATACTATCGAAGGTTGTACAATGTCTTCAGCTGATTTTACAATTGATACCGAACCACATGATTGTGAACATCTTGATATCTACAACTTTGCTAAAGTCAAAGAAGCCACGCCCTTATCTAAGGTTGCTTTGAACAAAATCAGTATACTTCCATATGAAAAACCTGATGTAGATGAAATCAATGATATAAATTCTGATATCGATACCTATGAAAGACTTGTTATTACTGAGGAAAAACGTATTGAAAAAATGGGCTATGACATAACTAAAGAAAACATGAGTAAACATTCTTTCAAGTATGACGGTCTTGTAACAAAAATCTCAGAATTAAACAATGACATACTAGAATTAAAACAAAGACTTTCTGAACATAATTCTCCAAGTAGCACAAAAATATTTCTTGAAAATGAAGAAGTACACATTACCGGAACTTTTGTAAGCAGTACTTATGCTCCAAATCAATTTGTATTTGCTGCTCAGGCTGAACATGTAGAAACTGGTCAGGTGGATTATGTTGGAATGACTCAAAAAACTAACATCACAAAGAAAAAATCTGTTGATCTTGATTTAAAATGGACGCCTAACTTACCTGGCGAATATATTTTGAAATTATATGTTATGGATGCCGGTACTATGGGTGCGGTATTGAAAAATCCTATAGTTAATCACATACACATTGAATCTACAAATAGCAGTCTTGCCTCAAGTCCTGAATCTATAAAAAATTAAGAATGAGTTATTTTGAAATATATAAAACCAATATCAAAAACACTCTTCATACCCTTAACAATAATTCTATTATTAGGATTTCTACCTGAATCATTTTCTGAAACTGAATTAAAGACAGTTGCAATTTTTGTTCAACCCCCAAATGGTTTGACAACAAATGAAGATGGAACGTCTGACAAAAACAAACCAATTTCACAAAATCCTCCTAATTCTCCAAATGAATTACCTACTGCATTTGTTACAGGAAATGAATATGCGATAAATAGCAGTGCGATATACATTAACACTGATGAAGGATTATCTCTCAATAATCTTTTAATTGAACAAATTGATACTGAACAAAAAAATATTATGCATACTGATAATTTTTGGTCAAGAACTGATCAATTGATTATGGGAAATTTTGGTGTAATTAATGCACTACAAAATCCATTCACTGAAAATAATTATCACATTCAAGGTCAAAAACACTCTGAAAATTCAAACTCAAATCTTGAATATTTTGTACAAGAACGAGGATATGATTTAGATAATTTACAAAATATTCCAAATCATATGGTAACACCAAAAAAATATGATCTATCTAGGGCTGTAAGTAAGGAAATCTCTAATCCTTTGTCGGCAAATCTGGATATTCAACATGTTCGTGATCTTAGGGATGTCTCACCTAATGCATTTGATTTTACACCTGAACAAGAGATGCAAATGTTTAGACAATCTGTAAAAAATACGTCATTTGATGTTGTTGGAGCATTAATGCCGACTCTGTTAGTTGATGAATCGTGGTTTGAACCTGAATCAGAATCTCAAACAAACTCTAACATGAAAAATAATGAAAAACAAAATTCTTCTCAAAATATCAATGATTCGAAAAAACATGAAGAAAACAAAAAACAAATTGAAGATAAAAATCTCTTCCAAGATACCTCTCACATAAAGGATCTAATTGCTAACTCAAGTTATGATCCGAATTATAATATACAACAAAACCAGCTATTGCCAATATTTGAAATTATAAGCTCTTTGACAATGTTTGCTGGTTCTCTTATCTCATGTTATATGGTTATACAATACTATCGAAAATCTACCAAAATTCCTTTATCTCCAATTACCGTTGAATCTAAAAACGATTATCTGAATGAAGTCGAATCTCTTCTAATTAGTGCTAAAGACTTGTATCTAAAAAATAATGTAAAAGATGCATATGAAAAACTTAGTCAATCTATAAGATTATTTTATTCGAATAAACTTGAATTAAAAAAAGAAATTGTTTCTTCAGATCTTTTACCATTAATGAAACAGTTTGATAAGCACGAAAAATTACTTGTAGAGGAAAGTCTTCACTTATCTGATATGATTGAATTTGCCAAACATATAGAAAAAGATAGACGATTTGAACAAATCATTATCGAATTTTCAAAAATTATTAGAAAAGAAAAAATCTAGATATGTATTACATAATTTATGAATAAAATAAATATATCAATCATATGCAGTTTATCATTTATTTTATTTTCCATTAATACTGTATATGCTGTAGATGAAATTTCTTCTGAACCTGAGGTTGCAATTCCTGATATAATAATTGATTTCAATGATGATAAAAATTGGTATGGACTAAAATCTGGTCAAAACCCGTATTGGAAAATTGAAGATGGTGTTGGGAAATTTAATATTCAACCTGGAACTCTGGAACCTGGAAAAAGACAATTAGATTCCGCATCTATTGATTTTGAAAAACTTTTGGGGGAAAAGATTGGTAATGATTGGGTATTGAGGTATAAGCTGACCATTGATGAATTTGAAATGGGTCGTGATTCATCTTGGTCACAATTATTAATTGGGCTTTTTTCAAAACCTACTACGGGTTCTGCATCCGATATAACACATGGTGATGCAAAACAATGGGGTCTAGGAACTGCATTCATGACTGGTGTAGATATGAAACGCACTATGTTAATGTATGATTTAGGATTTTATTTAGAATGGCATTCTCAACCTGAGAAAGGAACCTTTGAAAATGAAAATGCACTTCCTGGAAAAAATAAAACATATTGGGTAGAGTATAGAAAAATGAAAAGCTTTCTCACAGTAAGTATTTTTGATGATATTTCTTTTGAGCGAGAAACACTAATTGAAAAACAACATACGGAAGGTTGGGCTAATGCAGATGATCTCAAATATTTTAGATTATTTCCATTAATTGAAACAAATACTTCTGATGGAATAATGACTGGAACCATTGATGATATTGAATTTTATAATAACAAACGATACGTGACCAAAAATTTCGATGAAAAGGAACTAGAACAAATGAAAACATTTGATGAAAGACTAAAAGAATTGTTTGATAAACAAAATCAATCACAGATTGATAATGAAAATAAGAGGCTTGAAAAAATAAAAAAAGAATCAATTCCAGAATGGTTAAAATTTCCTGCAGGATTATGGTCTGATTCTTTATTGTCTGATAAACAATTTTTTCAAATTATTGAATATTTAATTAAACAGGATATTCTTGCAATCCCACTTTCCAATTATATGTTATTTGATGCTACATACAAACCTCAAACTATGATGATTCCTTTAGATCCTAAATGTACTAATTGCATTGAAACCAAATTGATTAATCTTAGATGGGTATTGCCTGAAGAACTCGCAAAAAAAGGTTCTAACCCTCAAATATTTATTCAAAACCCTGAAAATGAAATAACAAAACTTAGTGCAACTAGTACTGATTACATATTGTATGAAATAACAAATGAATTTACTCCTGGAATATATGATGTAGATATAATTTTTGCAAATGAAAAATTCAGCGCTCCATCATTCATGTTAGTAGAAAATGAAATTCCAAAACTACCCTTTTGGATAAAAGATGATATAAAAAAATGGTCCTCTGATAAAAAATCAATTCAATCCTTTAAGGACGTATTAAATTTTTTAATCAAAGAAAAATTCATCAATATTGAACCCTCTGAATTTGTAGTTCCCGAATATGTCCCTCCATTAACTCAGAAACAAAAACTTTTATCATATTTCCCTAACGATGATGAAAAAAATACATTTGAGCCATTTACATGGAAGTATTTTGAAGATTATTCACGCGGTATTTTTCAATATAGGGCACAAGAATCCCTGTCTATACAAACTTCTGTAGGAAAAATATTGTATGATATATCTAGACCATATGATCCAATATACAATGAAAACCAAGTTCCGTATGTTCTCATGGAATTGTATCAGTATGAATCCAATGATGATGCAAAATCATTTGTTGATAAACATCCACGTGTCTACAATGCATTCTTTGATCAATCTGACATGAGTGGAACATCGGATTTAACAGGAGATTGTATGTACAACAATCAAAAAAATGTTATCGAAGCAAGTATGGATGAAATACATATGATAATCTGTATTTATGATGACCTTGCATTACTAATTACAGCTTATGAAGATTATCAAAATGTTAATTCTTCCTTAGTGTTTAACATTTCGGATATAATGTTTAAAAAAATTCATAATGGTTCTGAAAGTCCAAAATTACATAAAATTCTGAAACAAAATAG
>JAOMAI010000038.1 GCA_028344155.1 Candidatus Nitrosopelagicus sp. | reverse complement strand
ATGAAAGCAAAATCTCAAAAAGACAGGTATGATGATGACCACTTTAATGCCTAATTTTTCAGATATCTTGAAATAACTGATTAGTTTTTAGAAGAATTACAAGTGCGAGCTGGTGCACAGTGCTGTTACGACAGAGGAAACTCCTCTCTCCTTGCAGAAATTGTGGTCCGGAGATGGGCAATCAGAGATGGTTGGCAACAGAGCAGAAAAAAATCTCTCTTGGAGTGTACGATGAGGACAAAATCTGAGGTTTCCGAGAAAAGAGAATGAGAAATCTGACCCACAAGGAGCAAAGCCAAACAGAACTATAGAATTCTGCATCTGGTTCAGGTAGGCTGCAAAGCGGAATAATGTGTAAAACAGAAAGAGGGTTACGGCCAGCACGCACTATTACTCTGGTTTCCAGCCTTTTGGCATGGCACCAGGTTTACTTGCTGGGTCTTCAGTTGTTGGTTCTTCAGCTGGTGCTTGTTCGGTTGTTGGTTCTTCAGCTTTTTGTTCAACTTGTGGATTATCATAAACACTTCTATGATGTTCGTAATCATCAGATTTGAGATGGGCTTCACCTCTATTAGTTTTGTAACCACCAGAGCCAGTACTTGTATCAGCACCAACTAATTGTGAAGGATCAATACCTGTCTGTACATTTCCTGCTTTCAAATCACCTTTACGTTTCTTTTCACTGACCAAGAAGATTGCAATTCCAGCGAGACCTGCAAATCCAGCCATACCGTAAATAATCATGACAGGGAATTCACCAGTCGATGTTGTTGCAAAGCCTTCAGGTGCTTCAGGATAAACACCAACAACCTCAGCACTGTCTAAAACGTCAATGTTTGCAAATCCGGCAAAGAAAATGTTTGCAGAATCTGCAGATTCAATAGTTCGTAAATCATAAGTCGTGTCAGTGGTAAATGTTGCTTCATATTCTTTTTCTGTTTGGATTCCTTCTCTGAGACTACTTTCTCCCATTGTGTAAGATGACCAAACAACTCCTGCTAATTCAGAAGACATTCCGTATTGCGCAGCATCTACATTGATTCCAGTTGGGTCAAACAAAAAGTGCCAGTTACCTAATGGTTGTGCTTTAATTCCACTTGCATCCATAATCGGAGTATTCAATAGAGTTTCAGCCTCACTACCTAATATTGCAGAGTGTAATCCTGGAGCAACATCAGAAATAAATGAGATTGGGAGATTGATTTCATGAGGGATTCCTTTAGCATTTACAGTAACTTCACCTGGAATCATTAATCCTCTCCAATTCATATCAACTAAACCGGAGTTACTTCCAGAAGATTCACGAAGTACATGGTTTGTAAGAGTCATGGTTAAAATAATTTTATAATCAATAGAGGTGTTTAATCCACGACCTGTTAATTTAGTATCATAATCAATTTGAACATCAGTTACGGCAGCAGAACTTCCTGATTGGGAAAATTGGTAATTAATTCTATCACGTAATTCATTGACGCCTGGGTCATTAGAGTCAACACTGAAGGTTTTTGCAAACTTTTGACCTCTAAGTTCATCAGCGAGCATTCCACCATTGTCATAATTCAAAATGACGGTTCTTTGGAACTTTATCTCAACTTCATCAGATGCACCACCTTCAACCCAAGTTCTAAATTCCATTTGAGCTGCAAATGCAGGACCAACAGTAGATGCTAGCATGATAACTGCTAGAGATGCTACTAAAATTCCTACACGAGACACGTAGCGATTTTTTTACTCTTAATAATAAATCTAACTTCGATGATTGTTTTTTGCGATCATTTGGAAGAAGTAATATGTAGTCAGCGTTTTGAGACTTTCGGTATAATAATTTATGATAACAATATTGGCTGGCGGCACAGGATCAATTAAGATGGTCAGAGGTTTTGCAGCTCATGATCAAGAAGTTACAGTAATTAGCAATGTGGGAGATAATTACTGGCTTTATGGAATGTATGTTTGTCCAGACATTGACACAATAATTTATGGATTATCAGGAATTTTAGATGAGGAAAAAGGTTGGGGCGTAAAAAAAGATACCAATAATTTTCTAAGACAGATGGAGGTTTTTGGAGAAGAAACATGGTTTAGGGTTGGAGACAGAGATGCTGCAACACATCTTATGAGAACTAACATGTTAAAAAATGGAAAAAATCTTTCAGATATTACACAATGGATGTGCGAAAAATTTGCAGTTGAATCTAAAGTCATTCCAATTACAGATAATACAGTTGAAACAAGAATTACAGCAAATGGAGAAGACTTGCATCTGCAAGAGTTTTGGGTTAAACATAGAGGTAGAGGAACTATTGAAGGAATTCAATATGTTGGAGCAGACAAAGCAAGACCAAATCCAGAGGCAATAGCTGCAATTCAGGATGCGGAATTAGTAGTTATTGCACCAGGAAATCCATTGACAAGTATTGGGCCAATGATGGGGATTAAAG
>JAOMAI010000039.1 GCA_028344155.1 Candidatus Nitrosopelagicus sp. | reverse complement strand
CTATCAAACCCATCGGTTATTGTAGGTCTCTTAGTTGGTGGATTAATTCCATTTATCATCACAGGCCAATTAATCAGCGGCGTAGAACGTGCAGCAAAGAAAATGGTCTATGAAGTTAGAAGACAATTCAAAGAAGATCCTGAAATTTTAACCGGTAAATCAAAACCTGATTATGCAAAGTGTGTAGACGTTGCAACAATTGCATCAATTGGAGAACTATGGAAATCAGCATCAGTTGCAGTAGCAGCACCAATAATTGTTGGTATATTATTAGGTCCTTCCGCAGTAGCAGGTCTCTTAATGGGAGCCGTTGTTTCTGGAATTTATCTTGCATACCACTTGGCAAACACTGGCGGTGCATGGGATAATGCAAAGAAACTCATTGAAATGAGAGGCGAGAAAGGTACTGAAGAACATAAAGTCGCAGTAGTCGGTGATATCATCGGTGACCCTTACAAAGATACAGCAGGTCCTGCACTAAACACAGTAATCAAACTCTTGAACACAATTGCAATCGTATTTGTTCCAGTATTTTTTGCAGTTATTGTATTATAGAAAATTTAGAAAAACAGTCACTATTGTGAATTCTTAGTCTCTTCAACATTTTTCTGCATCTTTTCTGTATGTTTATGCAATTGATCTAGGTCATGAAGCATATTGTCTATCAAATCATTATCTTTACTGAACGGCTCAGCAATATTCAGTGTCTCTTTGGCTTTTTGAAAAAATTCAATTGTATCACGTATGTATGCTTCGTGTTCTTTTAATTCATCTTCCAAGTTCACATGATTTTGAAATCTGTAGAGCGATATAGAGATTTCTTGTTTTCTTTAAGTACATTCGTATCATGAACTTGAAAAAACACGATACATTGTTTAAAATCTAAACAATGAACTGGTGACTCATGTATGAAAGAAAACTCCTAAAAGATCAAAAAGAGCGCTCTGTTCTTTTTGTAGGGTTTTTGTTGATTGTGGGCATAGGCATAATGATGATCCCATAATTCCTTTCTTTTCTTTTTCAAGGACTGTAGTATCCTGCAGGATCATACGATGATCCACCTGTCATACTACTTTGCACAAAACCAATAAGAAACATTACGCCAAATCCTCCAACAATAAATGCAAGATAACGAATTGTCTTATTCATTCAAAATCATCAAATTCAAGTTCAATATAGATAGGATCTTGGTATTGTTGTTCAGGTTGATATTCTACTTCAATAGGTTGCTCAATGACTGTATTCGTGTTTGAATTACTATCACTACCCCAATTAAAAAGCGACATTATTGCTTTGATTAGATTGTCAATCCATGAAGATTCTGATTCTGAAAATAAATCATCTTGATCATAGATGTTGTTAATTTTGAATGTGGAAATTACTTTTTCATGTGTTTCTATATCAAATTGTTCAACATCATTACCTGTTCCAATGAACCAAATGTCATTACCAACTAGAATGTATGTTGCAGTTCCCATTACTTCATGTAAACCCATACCAGCTGGGAATATCGGATCACTACCATCTTGGTATATCTCAAAACTTTCTACAACAGTAAATGCACGATAGCCATTAATCTGATGAGTGTATTCATCAAGAAATTTCAGATCAGAACATAATATGTAATCCTCTTCGAGAGTAGCTTCATTACACCAAACTTGTTCATCTTCTTTTAACCAATTCAATTCTTCATAATCTGCTCCTGCAATACCACAATCTTCCCCACGATATTCAGAACACCCTAAAATAACATACATTCCATTTCTACCTGTATCATCAGAATCAAAATTCACACCACCCCATTCATCTTCTGCAGATACTTTCCATTCACTTGGATGTTGAATAGAAAATGGATATTCAGATTCATGGACATAAACATCAGCAAATGCACTTGGAATTAGTAATGTAGAAAACCCAATCAATATTCCATACAAAACTAGGTCTTTACCCATGTTGATTATCAATGGCATGATTATAGATAAGATTTCCTAAAAAAAGAAAAATAAAATAAAAAAAGATTATAGAATTAACAGCCTTCCATCTTTTGGATGAAATAACCTTTTTCTTTAATCTCAGTTTCTACTGGTTCTGGGGCACCTTGTGTGTGACAGAATTGACATTCCTCTCCTGTTACAGTTGCACCTTCTTCACCAACAGTTGCTAGCCATTCTTTTGCAAATGCGATTGCTTGATCATGATCCTGCTTATCGGTGATAACATCGAAATGCATTGTATGACCATCTTTGGCTTTAACATAAGTGTCGTAGACGTGTATATCCATTGCCATATTCTTGATGCAAAATTAGTTCTATTTAATTTATCACTATATTATTGAAATCTGTTTTACGTTCTCATTTTCTAAAATGAAGCAGTTCATTTCTTTTGTCTTGCCTGAATAAATTATCCAT
>JAOMAI010000037.1 GCA_028344155.1 Candidatus Nitrosopelagicus sp. | reverse complement strand
TATTTTGCGAGTGAATTAATAAAATTCTCAACTCCACCAAGTGGATATGTTCGAATGTCAGTTCGTTTTTGAGCTTCACGAATTAATTCTGTTTGAAATTCTTTTTTAATTGCAAGATTTTCATTTGAATCCAGTTTCAATACATCATCAACTTTAGTTGGTTTTTGATATCCAGAAAGTTTTCCTAATTCATTTAATCTCTTTTCAAATTTTTTATTCATTTTAATCTCCTTTCTACAGCTTTGTAGTGATTCGGTAATCCTTCTGCGTCAGTGAGTATTTTTAAGTTATCAGAAATTTCACTAAGATCTGATTTTTTTGTTTCAACCACAGTTTGTAGTTTTAGAAAGTCCAATACAGATAACCCACCTCTAATTCTACCAAATCCATTAGTAGGAAGTATGTGATTTGTACCTAGAAGGTAATCACTAGCAGATGAGGGAGTATTATTTCCAATCAATACTAGACCAGGACCAGTAATTTTTTTTGATAATGCTTTTGCACCTTTCACCATTAATTGCATATGTTCAGGTGCAATTTTATTTGCTAATTGAATTACATCATTTTGATTTTTACAGATTGCAATGAATCCATTTTTAGAGATACTTTGTTTGACAATAGAACTTCTCTCTATATTTGGAATTATTTTTTTGAGTGATTTTTGAATTTGAATCGCCTTTGATTTCGATGTTGTAATGACAAAACACATTGTATCATTGCTGTGTTCTGCTTGTGATACAAGATCATATGCGACTAATTCAGAATCAGCACTTGAATCTACTATAATTCCAAGTTCAGTGGGTCCTGCAATCATATCAATGGAAGTTTCTTCACTTACAATTGCCTTAGCAATACTAACAAATTTCCCTCCAGGTCCAACAATTTTATCAACTTTTTGTATTGATTTTGTTCCATATGCTAATGCAGCAATTGCTTGTGCCCCACCTACTTTGTAGATTTCTGCGCCAGCATATTCAGCAACAGTAATTGTCATTGGATCTATATTTCCATTAGAATCAGGAGGTGAAACAACTACAATTCTCTTAACTCCAGCTTCTGCAGCAGTAATTACAGACATAATCGCGGAACTTGGATACCTAGCTTGACCGCCAGGGATGTAACACCCCACGCTCGGAATAGGTACAAATGAAACATTTGGAATTTTCTTGACTGATTGAATCAAACTTTTGTTTAGAATTCTTTGTGTTTTTGATAGTCGTAATGCAGATAATTTTAGTGAATTAAATTCAGCCTTAGTGATCATTGCATTTTTTGAATCTTGTTTACGGATACGTAGTTGTTTTGTTTTTTTGCCATTGAATTTTTGCTCATATTTTTTAACAGCAGAATCACCATTTCTTCTAACATCATCTAAGATTGATTGTACAATTTTTCTATCGTTTTTGGAGGTTTTTTGACGTCTGGATTCTACAAAACTATCAACATTACTAACCTGTAATATCTTGATCAATTCTCTTCGTCACGCTTTATCTCCTCTAACTGAAGAATTTGTCGTGGTTCATGTACAACTATTCCTTGAGCAATCTTTCGAAGTTTTGGTATTAGTTTGTGGAAATCAGTTTTTAAGATTACAGTGTTTACACCTACCCAACCTTTCTCACTTAATGGACTAACAGTTGGTTTCTTTAATGAAGGAAGTTCCTTGAGAAGTCTTTTCAAATTATTTTCTTTGATATTAAGATACAAGTGTAGGTATTTTTTTCCTTGTACTGCACCACTCATTAAAGTTACAATATCAAATAATTTTTCACGTTTGTTCTTATCCTTTAGAGATTTTTTATTTGCAATCAAATGTGCACTAGATTTCATTACAGTATCAATAATTTTTAGACCATTTTGTTTCAGAGTGGTTCCAGTTTCAGTAACATCCATAATTGCATCTACATCTTCCGGAGGCTTTGCTTCGGTTGCACCAAATGATAAGTGAATTTGCACATTTTTGTTTGTTCCAACTCTCATCCAGGGTGTAATAATCATTGGATCCTTATTTCCAAATGCTTTCTTGTATGATTTACAACTCTTGATAAATTTTGAGGCATTTGTTAGATATTCAGAAGATAAACGGAGAATTTTTTTCTTTTTTGCATATTCTGCAATCATTTGATCAAAATTTTTGAACTTTAATGTGTCTGGAATTGCAATTACTAATTTTATTTTTCCATATTCAAGATCAAGTAATGGTTCAACATCAGATTTTGTTTCATTAATCCAATCTTTGCCAGTAATACCAACATCATACAATCCATCAGCAACTAGATTAGGTATTTCTTGAGGTCTAAGCATTTTTACCATAATTTCAGGATCATCTAGAAAAACACGATATGTTCTACTCTTTCTACTAACTTTAGTCCATGAATTTTCAAGAAGCTTGAATGTAGCTTCTTCTAGGCTGCCTTTGGGGATTGCAAATTTTACTTTGGACATTTCTATACGAACTACTATACGTAATATAATGGATGGTTAAAACACGTAGAAAATTTTCTTTGGGTATTTTGTTAGGAATTACTTGCCTGTTTTCGAGCGTGTAATTTCATGTGTCCTTTCTGAATTCCTTCAGTGACCAATGCACGCATCGCGGCAAAATTTTGTGCTAATCCAGTTGCAGCCATTATGCAAGCTAATTCTTGGACATTTTGTAATTTTAAAATTTTGGTACAAATTTTCGCTATAGGATGATCATTTGTCACACCACCAACAATTCCAACTGATAAGGGAATTTCAAAAATACCTACCAAATTTCCTGAATCATCTTTTTCCCATTTGGTTAGTGAACGATATTTTCCAGTGTGTGATGCATATGCATGTGCGGCAGCTTCTATAGCTCTACTATCCTGTCCAGTTGCATTTGCAACAGAAATTGTTCCATTCATTACTCCTTTGTTATGAGTAACTGCTCTATACACATCGTTATCAGCAAACTCAAATGCAAAGATCATATCATTAACAACTTGTTCACCACCAACTACATCTTTATCAAAAATTGCAGAAACAGAAACCATTCGTTTCGTTGAATAATTAGAAAGAATTTTTAATAGTGTTTTTCCACCTGTTAATTTTTCAATTAGTGGTGCAACAATTTCACACATAGTATTAGTTACATTAGCACCCATAGCATCACCTACATCAATCATTAATTCAACAATTAACATTGATGAGGATGAAGTTTTGATTTCTTTGCACTGTACTTCTTTTGCACCTTTACCTAATTTTGGTAATGTTTTGCTTGCTGAATTTGCTAATTCAATAATCTGATTTGAATTAGAATTTATAATAGAAATTGATTCTGGAATATTTACATCTAAAACTTGAATTTGTCCGATACTGATATTTCCATCAACTTTTGCAGTAAAACCCCCATGGATTTTTGCAATTTTTGCAGCCTTAGAT
>JAOMAI010000036.1 GCA_028344155.1 Candidatus Nitrosopelagicus sp. | reverse complement strand
CTTTGTCAATACCACGGGAATTGATGTGATATGCATAACCACTATCAAAAAGTCCTACGTTGAATCCTTTTTCGTCTAATAATTTTTGGGCATTTTTTATATCAAAAGTTCTATCTAAAACAACTTCAGTAAGTCTAGGAAAAACAGGTTTTTCTAAAATTGGTTCGTCTAGTTTTTCTTTTAGATATGAAAAAGCATTTTGGCATTCTTCTTTATTTCCAAGCAACTTGTGAGTCATTATCTCTCCATGAGTAATGCAACCCCCATTTTCACCTACGCCAAGTAATGTCAGTCCACCAAATATAGAAAGAATGTATGCTTCTACTGATGAACGACCTGTGACAAAAATTACATGATGCCCATCATTTTTTAAATTTCTTAATTTTTCTAGAGCTTTTAGATGAATTGTTCCAAATCCATTTAACGTGACAGTTCCATCAATATCGACTGCAAGAACTTTTTTCTTCAATGATCTTTCATTTTAGATACCATTAATGAGTAAAGCGTTAGAAACCTTTGATATTGAGTTAATTTGTAAAGAAATTGAATACTAATGGGAATTCCAGAAAAAATTAAAGCTATACAAGATGAAATACTTCGAACACAAAATAACAAAGCAACTGAACATCATATTGGATTACTAAAAGCAAAAATTGCTAAGCTCAAAAGAGAACAAGAAACTGAACAGGTCAAAAAGAGTGCCAAAAAACAGGATGGATTTGATGTAAAACGGACGGGAGATGCTACAGTAGTGTTTATCGGATTACCTAGTGTAGGTAAATCCACATTATTGAATAGATTAACAGGCTCAAAATCAGCGATAGGTGCATATCAGTTCACCACATTGACAGTAGTTCCAGGAGTAATGAATTATCGAGGAGCTAGAATTCAAGTTTTGGATTTACCAGGAATCATCAAAGGAGCATCAACTGGAAAAGGTTTAGGAAAGAGAATTCTTTCAGTTGCAAGAAGTGCAGACATAGTGTTATTGGTGTTAGATGTGTTTCAGCCATATCATGAAGATGTATTAATCAATGAATTAGGAAACATTGGAATTAGATTAAACCAAACACCACCAAATATTGTAATTGAAAAATCAACTACAGGAGGAATTGCAGTCGCTCAGCAAAAAAAATTAAAGAAAATGTCAGAAAAATTATTAAAAGAAATTTTAAATATTTATGGATATACTAGTGCAAGAGTTGTAATCAAGGAAGATATTGAATCAGAACAACTAATTGATTTCATAAATGGGAATAAAACATACGCAAAAGGTATTACCATTTTAAATAAAATCGATCTAGTTGATGAAAAATTTCTAAAAGATGTATCAAAAAAATTAAAAACAGATTTTATTCCAACTTCAGCTGATTCGAATAAAAATATCAATCAATTAAAAGAAAGAATTTACAATGAATTACAGTTCATTCGGGTATATCTTAGACCAAAGGGTGGAGAGACAGATTTTAAAGAACCACTAATTGTAAGAAAAGGAAACACGGTTGCAGATGTTTGTAACAAATTACATCGAAATATGAAAAAAGATTTTAGATTTGGATTAGTATGGGGTAAAAGTGTGAAATTTGGAGGACAAAGAGTCAGCCTAAATCATGTTTTAATTGATGAGGATGTCCTCACAGTAGTTAAAAAAAGATGATTTTAAAAAAAGAATTCTATGAACGAGAGACTATAACAGTAGCAAAACAATTGATTGGAAAAAAATTAACAAGAAAAATAAAAAATCTAAAATTAACAGGTATAATTACTGAAACTGAAGCCTATAGAGGAAGAGATGATCCTGCCAGTCATGCAGCAACAAATTTGACAAATAGAAATCAAATCATGTTTGGGCCAGTTGGAATGTCTTATGTCTACTTCACATATGGAATGTACTTTATGCTAAATGTTGTTGCAAAAAGTAAAAAACAAAATGCTGGTGCAGTTCTAATTCGAGGAATTTATCCACAAGACGGAATTAAAATCATGATTAAAAATAGAGGTATGAAAGATGTTAACAAGATTACAAACGGACCCGGAAAACTAACAATGGCTATGAATATTTCAATGAAAGAAAATAATCTGAATTTAACAAAAAAGTCTTCAATTTACATAAGTGAAGGAATCATTCCAAAAAAAATTAAAAAATCACCCAGAATAGGAATTACGAAAGCAATTGATAAAAAATGGAATTTTAGTATTATGTCAAAAGATTATTTTTGATCTTTATCGTCATCTTCTAGAGTCCAAGGAAGAAAACGTCCAAGTATACGACTCCAATCCATTCTTAACATCAATACAACAACAGCAGTCATTACAGCGCCAAAAACAACAATACCGATAATTATTGGAGTAGGATCATCCAAATCTTCTGGTTCTGTAATTCCAAACATTTCAAAGATTGGATCAACTACAGGACCGCTCAAGTAATGAGCCAGTATAACAATTGCATAACATAAAACAAGTTTTCCTGTTAAGGTTGCAATAAAAAATCTTAATGGGTTGTATTTTGCTAATCCTAGTGGAACATATATGATGTCATCGGGAATTGGCGTAGCAGCAGCAACAAACGCAGCTGCAGCGCCATATTTTTTAACCAATCTTTGAAATGGCAACATACGTTGTTTTGTTTTTTCAGACATGATTTTTCTTCCGCCATAACTAATTACAAAAATTATTTGTTTTGCAACAGTAGCAGTAATTGCGGCAATTATTGCAAGTATGTGTAGATCAAACTGATCACCAACAGACATAGTAACTAATAGGATAAAAGATGGAATTGGGACAAAAGGAATTAAAGAACCAAAAAAACTAACTAACGCAAGTCCGAGATATCCAACTTCTGAGGAAAAGAATGGAATAAAGTCCCAAAGATCCAATAGATTACAAAATTTACAACCGTATATAAAAAAATGGAATTTAATTAATCATTAAAATATTCGAAAATGGGTAATTAGATGAATGACCGAAAATGAAGACTATGAAATAGCAGATTTAATCTCAAAAATCAGCCCATACATCAGATTTATCGGCGTAATTAGTAAAACAGGCGAACTTCTTTCATACTATAGAAGAGAGGATTTAGATCCATTATTAGACCAAAAAAAGACACAATATCAATTTGCTCAAATTGCAATTAAAACAGAACTAGAAGAACAATTTGACGATCAATTGGGAGATACAGAATTCGTCTGGGAAGAAAGAACAGAAGTTCAAACAATTGCATTTGCAATTTCTTCAAAAAGAATTTGGATTACAATTGACAAAAAAGTTATCCGCTCAGAAATGCTTAGAATTATAGATTCATGTCTTCCAATTGTTAAACGCTATTCGTAAGATTTTATAAAAATAAAAAAAAGATAGTAGTTACTCGATAATAGATTGTTAAGAAAATTAATTTAAAATTACTAATCTTAGTCTACTTTTTTCACTGATTTTGCGGCTGGGCCTTTTTCCGATTCACCAATTTCAAACTCA
>JAOMAI010000035.1 GCA_028344155.1 Candidatus Nitrosopelagicus sp. | reverse complement strand
AGCGCATCCTGCTACCAAGTCACGCATAGGAATTCCAGCATCAGCTAATGCAACAGATGCACCAGTTAATGCAGCACATCTTGTACCACCATCTGCTTGTAATACTTCCATGTAAACATCAACCGCAGTTCTAGGAAATTCTTTTAACATAACTGCAGGTTCTAAAGCTTCTTTGATGACTTTACTAATTTCAACTTCTCTTCTTGATGGTGCAGGATTTTTTCTCTCTCCTACAGAAAATGGAGCCATATGATATCTACATCGTAAGATTCCTGTGTCAGTGTCAGACATATGTTTTGGATGTACATCTCTAGGACCATAAACACCTACGAGAATTTTATTATCGCCAAATTCAATGTATGCAGAACCGTTAGCATTTTTTAAAACACCTGCTTTGATAGTAACTTTTCTGGTTTCGTTGACTTTACGTCCGTCACAACGAATTCCGTTTTCATCTAATAATACAATATCTGTGTCTCTTCCGCCCATTTTTATTCACTTTTTGATTCCAACATTTCATTTACTTGATCAGTTAAATTTGCAACATGTGCTTGTTCTTCGATCAATTCAATTGCTTGTATCGCCTTTAATAATCCATTTGGATCTTCTGAAGAAACAACAAGTAATCCATTTTGACCGATAGTAACTTGACTATTAGTTGATGATTCAATCATTTGGATCATTGAACCACGTTTACCAATTAATCGTGGTACTTTATTTGGAGAAATTTTTACTAATTCACCGGAATCAATCTTACCTAATTCACGACCGCTAATTGTAATGAGTGGATCACGAGTCATATCAGCATTTACAATTCTTGCAGCAATTAAATCACCTTTAGCTAGTTTAGCATTCATATCATCAGAACTTGAAGAATAATCTCTACCAAAAACATCACTTGCCGGAAGCATGCCAACATAACAAGAATTAATGTCTGCAGTCCAAGATAACGAAGAATGAGATGCTATTTTTCCAATCACTAAATCATCATCTTTTGGCATGTAACCACCAGTTAATGGAATTACTCTAACACTGCCATCGTGTACATCAGATAAACCAACAATAGTTGATACAATATTATCACCAACCTGAATAGTATTTTGTTCAGCTCTGTAAGAGCCAGATGTGATTACTTCGCCAGGAATTACATGACGTTTTCTTTCGCCACTCATTTTTGCACCTCAACATTAGCGGTACCCTTTGTAATTGCACCTAGTCTGTCTATCACGTTTGGTCTTGCGGCAGCGGGTATTTCAAGTATTGCTTTTAATGAGCCATTTGGTTGCCAATCTTCTTTTTTCAAACTTCCAGTTGATTTTAAAACAGTATAAGATTGCGCCACAAATTGTGCAGGAACAGATATTTCAAGAGTCAAATTTTCAGTTTTCAAAGGAATAATAGGTCTTAATTTTTCAACAATATCTTTAATTTGTTCATCAGCATTTTTGAAAGGATCTACGGAGACACGTCCATCAATCATTGCTTGTTCAATTCTCAACGGAGGATGTGGAAGATGTGTTTTCGGATCAACATAGGTCTTGGCAATGAAAGTAATGATTTGTTTTCGTTTGTCAGTAGTCATTTTTTTTCTTTGTTCTGTGTTAAGATTCAGTTCACCTTTTTGCATCATTATTTCAGCTATTTTTGTAGTATCTTCAGTTTTGAAGACTTTAAGAAGTAACTCATTTGATGCGCGTGTTCCTTTTCCGGAATCAGTGTATATTTCATCAGAGACTAGAATTTTTGATATTTCAGAAATTTTACCCAATTTGTAATCAAATGCAGGATCAGGCTTTACCAATATCTCAAATTTTTCGCTTGCATAACTGTATCTTACAACAGTGACTTTATCCATATTGTATGGATCAAAGTAATTCGTATTTATCTCTGATGAAATAAGTCTACATTTTTATTACTACAGTTTGTTTTTTGATTAAGATTTGTCTCTAGAAATTACTAATGAAAATGATGAAAAAGTATCTGTAAAGATAAAAGGAGTGCCACTTCAATATGCCAATGCATTGAGAAGAATTTGTTTGAATGGCGTTCCAATTTATGCAGTTGAAAGTATTGATATGCTGGAGAATTCATCTGTTTTGGCAGACGAAGGTGTAGCTCACAGGGTTGGTTTAATTCCATTAAAGACAGATTTGAGTGCATCTAAAGATGGAAATGAAAATGACAAAATCATGCTTACATTAGATTCAGGTGTTTCAGATGAAACGAGAACAATTCTATCAGGAGAAATGAAATCACAAGATGAAAGCGTTGTTCCTACTTCAAATGATATACCAATAGTTACACTTGCACCAGGTCAGTCAATAAAATTTGAAGCATATGCAAGATTAGGTAAAGGAACTGAACATGCACGATGGAATTCAGCTAATGTTGTGACATTAACTGACACTGAAAAAGATGATGAGAAACTCTTGACAGTGGAATCTACAGGAGCACTTAATCCAAAACACATCATATTATCAAGTGTAGAACAATTATCAAGTAAATTATCAGAATTTAAGACAATCATATCTGAAATCAAGTAAGACATCATATTATATTTGGGTAAAATGGCGATTTGACTTATGGTAACACAAGCTAAAGTAAATATGCTAAAAATCTTAAAAAAGGCATCTAAAGATAATGATGCACCAATTTGGGCAAAAGTTGCAGATTATGTTCAGAAATCAAGATCAAATCAAAAAATCATTAATCTTACCAGAATTAATCAAACAACAGAAGATGGAAATGCCGTAATAATTACCGGAAAAATTTTAGGAACAGGTAGCATTTCACATAAAATTTCAGTTTCATCATTATCTATTTCAAATTCTGCAGCAAAAAAAATTATAGAATCAGGTGGAGAAGTATTAGAATTTTCAAAAATGATTGAAAAATATCCGACAGGTAAAGGAGTTAAAATAATTGGCTAAATGGAATAACAGAAAGTCTCAACCCGAACAACAACAAGTCATTGACTTAAGTAAACCAATAGTTGTCGATGGTACAAACTTGATTGCAGGTAGACTTGCATCAAATGTTGCAAAATTATTGAGAAAAGGAAATAGAGTTACAGTAGTTAATTGTGATAAAATTATGATGAGTGGAAAAAAAGCAAGCATCGTTGGAGAATACGAAGAATTTTTAAAAATTAACAGTATCATCAATTACAAACACGGACCTAAACATCCTAGAAGACCGGATACAGTAATTGCAAGAATGATTAGAGGAATGCTTCCATATGAAGACAAACCATCTGGAAAAACCGATTTATCGCGATTAAGAACATACATTGGAGTTCCAAAAGAAGTAAAAGGTTTAGAAAAGATCCAATTTGAGAAAGCAAAGATAAGACATGATTCATCACGATATACAACAATGGCAGAAATAAGTAGATACATTGGAGGAACCAACTTTTGATTCCTAAAACAGAGATTTACTATGCATCAAGAAAAACATCTAGTGCACACGTATACATTACTAAAGGTGTAGGAAAGATTAGAATTAACAATATTCCACTTGAAATGATTGAACCAGAAGCTTCAAGAGAAGTAATTCTTGCACCATTAGAGATTATTGGGGAAGAGATTAGAGATAAAGTTGACATTTCAATTAGAGTTAGGGGTGGAGGTTTCATGGGACAAGCATATGCATCCGCTACAGCAATGACAAGAGCTTTAATTGGTTGG